>CAYPBX010000237.1:4413-4858 GCA_964409075.1 uncultured Candidatus Obscuribacterales bacterium | reverse complement strand
ACACGCGTAAGATCGTCGGCAGCGTCAGATGTGTATAAGAGACAGTGTACACACTGTCTGTGGAGACGGCAACCACTTCGGCGCCAGCCTTCTTGAATTCGTCGTACTTGTCATGGAATGCCTTGATCTCGGTCGGGCAGACAAAGGTGAAATCAAGCGGGTAGAAGAACATGATCAGCCACTTGCCCCGGTAATCGGACAGGCGGACATTCTCTTTCAGCGCCTTCATGTCTTTAGTCGAAGGCATGTCAAAATCAGGAGCTCTCTTTCCAACTTGCAGCATGAGGCTAGTACTCCATATGTTATTTGGGGACCACACTGAATTAACCAATCTTAGACTTCCTTGCCTTTAGGGTGACCTTGCTTTAATGGAATTTCCATTATTTGTAGGCGCTCCGAGCGCTTCGTACCTCGCGCTCTCCGCTCTTGCCACGCTCGGCTGGGG
>CAYPBX010000237.1:0-4313 GCA_964409075.1 uncultured Candidatus Obscuribacterales bacterium | reverse complement strand
TGCTGGGCCGCAATCCCCAGTCTCGCTGCATTGAATTGGGGTCAGGGTGCGCTCCGAGCGCTTCGTACCTCGCGCTCTCCGCTCTTGCCACGCTCGGCTGGGGATTGCTGGGCCGCAATCCCCAGTCTCGCTGCATTGAATTGGGGTCAGGGTGCGCTCCTGAGGCGGCATAGCCGCCTCGTCCGCTATCACCCGCTTCGCTCCGGGCTCGTGGGCCCGAGCGCTGCGCTCCGCTGCCTTGGCATAGTAGTCAGGAACCCTGCGCCTCGCTGGTTGGGCTTGGATTCAGGAGGCGCTCTTCTTCAATATCCTGCAGCCACTGCACAAGCTCCTCACCCAGCCCGTTTTCAGCCACATACTTTTTAATCAGCGGGCTTTGCGGATCCCAGCCTATCTTCAAAAGATGCTTAAGATGCTCTTCAGGACTGGATGAGTGCTTGCTTCTGCCCAGCTCTGCTTCGTTGATTGCCTCAGCCATGAGCGCTCCCCTTATATTAAGCTCCCCTTTATAAACCGCTGGCCCGGACCGATGCCGTTTGACCCCTGCTTGTCTTGTTTGATAATATCTCCTTTTGCCCTTGCCTGGGCAGGCAGCCTCGGCAACGCTGCCCCAGTTCAGGAGCGCCCCTGAAGCTCGACGCTGTGGGCACTTGGAAAGAGCGCATCTGCATTTGAGGAAAAATGTACGCCATAGTTGAAGCCGCCGGACGTCAATACCAGCTGGAAGCCGGTCGTTATGTGGATATCGATCGCACCAGGGCAGAGCCAGGGGAAGCCCTGGTCTTTGAGCATGTCTTGATGATCGTAGATGGGGAGCGCTCGCAAATCGGTGCTCCACTCGTAACCGGCGCTAAGGTCTCCGGACATGTGCTCAATCACCGCCTGGGCCGCAAGCTGATTGTATACAAGATGAGGCCCAAGAAAGGCACACGCAAGAAACAAGGTCACAGGCAGCAGTACACGCGCATCTTTGTCGATAGAATAGAGGTTGACGGCAAAGTCATCGCCGAAGCGAAGCCGGTGACCGAAGGTCCCAAGCGGAAAGCCCAGGGGCAACCTGTCGGGGCTGAGGCAGATGAGCCGAAACCCCAGGGACAGCCAGCCAAGGTAGAGAAACCAAAGGCTGATGGACAGTCAAGCAAGACCAGGGGAGTTCAGGAGCCGACAACCCGGCGGCAGGCAACCAGGGCTGGGGCAGTGAAACCGAAAGCCCAGGCACAGCCAACCAAAGGCAAGACGCCCAGTCCGAAGGCCCAGGGGCAGCCAGCCAAGGCTTACGGTAAGAAGCCGAAAGCCCAGGGGAAACCAGCTCAGGCAGAGAAACCGGAAGCAAAACCTGAGCAGTAGGCAGCTACCGGGCTGGGATTGAGCTTTGAAGAACAAAAAGGCACAGACGAAAGGAGCTTTTAGCCGAATCCCAGAAGCAGGAGCGAATCAGGCAGAGGTATAATCGGGCCATGGCACATAAGAAAGGCGGCGGATCAACCAGAAACGGTCGCGACAGTCAGTCGAAGCGGCTGGGCGTAAAACGGTACGGCGGTCAGGCGGTTGTCTGTGGCAATATCCTGGTGCGCCAGCGCGGCACCCGGATTCATCCGGGCAAGAACGTATTGCGCGGCAGTGATGACACGCTTTATGCGCTTATTGACGGGCTCGTTTGCTTCGAGAACGCGCGCGGACGCAAGCAGGTGAGCGTCTATCCGCCAAGCAGGTAAGCGCTCCTGAGGCTTTTCGCGACCGACGGTACAGCCGGAGCCTTACTCCCCTGGATTGAGGGTAGTCACCAGTTGGCTGAGATCAAAGCGAAAGAGATTGCGCCTGTCATTCAGCTGCTTGGCGTTTCAAATCAGCTTGATGCCGCCAGCCAAGATATAAGAATAACGGGCGTTGCTTACGACTCGAGAAGTGTGCAACCCGGATCAGCCTTCGTATGCATTCCCGGAGAGCACCATGACGGACATGAGTTCATTCAGCAGGCCCTGAAGAAGGGTGCTGCCTGTATTTTCTCCGAGCGCCAGAGCGCTCGGCTGCCTGTGCCGGTAATCGTTGTGCCAGATACGCGTCTGGCGCTGGCGCTCCTGGCCGACCACCTCTTCGATTATCCCAGCCAAAAGCTGCGCGGCGTCGGTGTCACCGGCACCAATGGCAAGACCACCGTTACCCATCTGGTCGAGCACATTTTAAACGGCACCGGATACAAAGCAGGGCTTGTCGGAACCCTGGGCTCGAGGTGGCCCGGAGAGAGCGGCTACCAGGACATCAAGCACACTACACCGCAGTCGGCTGATCTGCATGCCATTCTTGCTTCCATGGTTGGCGCCGGCTGCAGTCACGCTGCAATTGAGGTTTCCAGCCATGCGCTTGTGCAGAAGCGCGTTTACGGCTGCCACTTTGCAGTTGTCTGCCTGACCAATGTCACTCAGGACCATCTGGACTATCATCAAACGATGTCTAATTACTGGCGCGCCAAGCGCAGGCTTTTTGAGGATATAAACGCCAGCTTGCAGACCCGGCGTACTGCTGTGGTCAATGAGGATGATCCGCTTGCTTTCGAGTTTCTCTCGGCGCCAGGAAAAGAGGTGCAAAAGCTTAGATATGGACTGAAACAGACTGCAGATGTTTATGCGCGATCGTATGCCTTCAGATCGCGCGGTATGGAGATGGCAATCTCGACTCCGGCAGGCGATCTGGATCTGACGTTAAGTTATACAGGCACCTTCAATGTCTACAACACCATGGCAGCACTGGCGATCTGCCTTTCCGAGGGGGTTGGGCTGGCTGCGTGCAAGGAGGCTCTCGAGTCCTTTGCAGGAGTAAAGGGAAGGTTCCAGCTGGTATCATCCGGGTCGGAAGGTGAGCCTTGCTGCATGGTCGATTATGCGCATACCCCAGACGGCCTCGATAATGTGCTCCGCTCAGCGCGGGCGATTGTTCCGCCGGGCGGGCGTCTTATTGTTGTCTTTGGTTGTGGCGGCGACCGGGACAGATCAAAACGGCCTCAGATGGGTGAGATTGCCGAGTCGCTGGCCGACAGGGTGATTGTCACCTCGGATAATCCCCGCAGCGAAGATCCGCACAACATCATCGCTAATATACTTGCTGGTATCAGGAAAACAAGCAGTATTACAGTCGAGCCGGACCGGTCCGTGGCCATTCGCCTGGCGGTTCTCGAGGCAGTCGAAGCTGATGTGGTGGTGATTGCAGGAAAGGGGCATGAGAATTATCAGATACTTTATGACCGGACCATCCCGTTTGATGATTGCACCGAGGTCCGCCTGGCGCTTGCCGAGCGTCAGCGTCTCGGCACCGAAAAAGCTCCCAAACGGGTATGAAGTACGTAACTGATGCGGTGGAGGAGGTCGACAGCCGGTTAAGCGGAGCGGCAATTAAACAGCATCAGCTAGGTTGCGCTCAATAGCTGTGTCCACAAGCCACTCCAAACGGATGCCAGGCTCAGGCAGGTACGGGCTGACCAAGCGGTTATGGCTAAATGAGCACATGAGCGGCTAATTTACAATGTCTCTTAAGTTTCATATTACCTCAGTTCGCGAAGGAACCATCTTCAATGTGATGCAGTTCCTGAGCCTGGAGAATGTCAGCGGTATCCTGACTATCTCCTTCGGGCGACAGATTCCGGCGGTCAGGCTCTATTTCGCCGCCGGCATGGCAACCACAGCTGAATTTGGAGCGCTTGCAGGTGATGCGGTGCTTGATGTTCTTCTCTGTCAGGAATATGCAATCAAAGAGATCATATTTGCGCCGGGAAAGATCAAGAACATCAACGAGGCAGCCTTGATTGTCCGAGCCTCCAGCCTCACCGGCGCCCTCCTGCAAGCCTCCAAGGATGTGGATGACTGCCAGGCTCGCCCCTTCATTTACGGCACCTTGCCACTTAGTATTCCTGAGGCAGGTCCCACTGAGCCTCTCCTAAATATCCTTTACGACTTCAGTACCTATAAGGATCTCCTTGAGAGAGTGCCCGCCGAAAGCTCAGACAAGGAAGCGCCACTGACTGAATGCGTTCTTCTGCATCGAGCCCTCTCCAAGGAATTGGCAGTCTACGATGCGCCACTCCTAGCTCTCAAGACGCTCAGGCAGCTGCTCGTGCCCGTGCAACCCCTGGAAGCCAGGGAGATGGAGAGCCTGAGGGTATACATGCTCAACCTGCTGCCGCATTCCCGGGCCACCCACATGACTGTAGATCGTTTCTACGCCTTTGCCAGCGCCGTGGAGTCTATTGCCTGCAAGCGCGGAACTGAAGTAGCCGAGCAGACGCGCCAGGTTATTTACGGCCTGATCGACAGTACCACCAG
>CAYPBX010000236.1:0-4859 GCA_964409075.1 uncultured Candidatus Obscuribacterales bacterium | reverse complement strand
ATTGTCGAAACCATCAGCGGTGACAAGCCCGGCGGTGACCAGCTCCCATAGGGCGGTCTCTGTTTCCGATTTCAACTGTCCGGTGGCGCGCACGATATCGGCAAAGAAGGAGGCTCCACGCTTTCCGATGAAATCCAGAGCTGCCTCTGCCTGATGGCTGAGCCTGCGCCTGTCTGCCGGTACAGCAGGGGATAGCGCCATCCAGGCGCAGTCTTCCCGCAGGAAAAAGGCGATGGGCGCAGCGCTGGTGGGAACGACTCGGACAGCTTTCGCACCATGGCTATCCTGCTCCCCTGCACCTTGATCTCCCGGAGCAGCAAGTGCAGGATGCGGCATGAGGCGTCCCCAGCCGGCGAAGCCGGTAAGACAGAGCCGATCCAGATCTTGAGGATTGTAGCCCCGCATGCGGGCAGCGAGGATGTCGTCCTCCCAGGCGCTTGCCGGCGCGTCGAAGCCCTGCAGTTGGACGATGATCTCCTGGAGCCCCCGGAATCCTGCAAGCTGCGATCCGGGAGCGACATGCTGCCATAAAGTAAGCCAGCGCATGAATTCGGCGGCGCTCACCGGGGCAATGAGCTTCTTAAGCGCGCCACGGGTAATCTGATGGATGCGTGCAAGCAGCGACCGATCGCACCACTGCCGACAGTCAGATCCTGTATATCGTCCTTGCAAGATTGCGCCCTCGGCTTCCAGGCGCAAAAGAGCTTGCTCCACATCAGGCTCGGCGATGCTAAGCATCGCTGAGAGCTCAGCGCAGGAGACCGGCCCCAGGTGCATGAGCCAGCCGCCCAGATAGAGGCTCAGGAGAGCCTCGGCTTCCGGAGCCGGTAGATCGAGCGGCGCAAGGTACGTGAGCAGTTGCGCTGCTGGGTATATCCGCTGGAAGTGCTCCCTTTTTTCAGCAGCAATCCAAAATCGCTGCCCATTCAACTCTGCTAGTGCTGCCCGGCCTGAGGGTGCCAGCAGCTCGAAATATCTGCCCCAGGACTCCTCTGGTGTCTTCCTGTCATTGAAGCTCGAATTGACCGGCATGGCGATCAGGGTAAGCAGGCTGTCATGCAGATCATTCTCATCTCTTATGTCAGTCCAGGCCTCGTTGCGCACGGACTCGATTGCCGCAGGGTCCAGGCAGGCGATCTCGCTTATGAGATGAGGCGGTAGAGTCTGGCGCAGGCCGACGGCGCGGGCGCGCCTCTCCTCCAAAGGAGCGTCATCCAAAAACGCATAGGGGTTGGCGTTGAGAATCTCATGGGCAAACTGGGAAGGTGTAGTCGTGTCGATCGCCCGGCACTCTATGGCTCCCGTCCTCATCTGTGCAAGAACGTTGACCAGCCCATCCGTATCCATGGCTTCGCTGAGAACATCCTTCATGACTTCATGCACGAGCGGATGATCTGGGATCTCTCGTTCCCCCTGAATGTTGTCCTGGCAGGCAGCAGCCTGAGGAAAGACAGCAGCGAGGAGATCTTCAGCACGCATGCGCTGGATTTGCGGCGGCACCTTCCTGCCACCGGCAAATCGGAGCACAGCCAGCGCCCTGGTAACGTCCCAGCGCCAGCGGCTGGTGAAGACGGGTGTTGCCAGGCTGGCTTGCTCCAGGACTGATCTTAGTGTTGTGGGGCTTAGGAAGTCGAAGAGATCAGCAAGCGGAAAGCTGTGATGGTCGGACAACGAGATGTTGATCCCTTCTTCTGTAGCTGATGCCTGCAGCTCTAGATTGAAGCTACGGCAGAAGCGCTTGCGCAGAGCAATCCCCCAGGCGCGGTTTATCCGCCCACCAAAAGGAGCATGAATAACAAGCTGCATGCCGCCGCTCTCATCGAAGAAGCGCTCGGCAATTATGCGCTGCCTGGTCGGCACCGCCCCCAGTACCGTTTTTCCCCATAAGATATATTCGACGATCTGCTCGGCGCCTGAGCGATCTAATGAGCAGCTCCGTTGCGCCCATTCGACGGTTTCATCGATCTGCTTGCATTGAGCGTTCGTGAGCCCTGATCTGACATCTCCCTCGGCACTTGCCAGGTGAATCCCTTCCAGCCGGTCGCTTATCTCCTGCCTCAAGCTCGATACGTGCGCTGAAAGCTCATCGGTGCGCGCCGGTGCTTCTCCTCTCCAGAAAGGAACTGTCGGCGGTGCCCCATGGGCATCTTCGACAATGACGCGGCCGGCGAGCCCCTCAACACGCCGTATGCGCCAGGACGTATTTCCCAGAAGAATGATGTCGCCTCGATTGCTCTCGATGGCAAAATCCTCATCTAGGGTGCCTACCACAACCCCCTCTGGCTCAAAGATGACGGTAAAGTCCGCGTTCTCGGGAATGGTACCGCCTGAGGTGATAGCTGCCAGGCGACTGCCTCGCCGCCCGCGCACCTGCCTGTTGACCCGGTCGCGGTGGAGGTAGACTCCGTATCTTGTTCTCCGTCCGGCAAAGCCTTCCGAGAGCATCTCCAGGATCGAGTCGAAAGTTTCACGTGTCAGATTCCGATATGGATAAGACCCTGTAACAAGTTCAAATAGCTGATCTTCATCCCAGGCACCGGTTGAGCAGATAGCCACTATCTGTTGCGCCAGAACATCCAGCGGCTGCTCTGGAATATGTAGAGTATCAAGGTCTCTCCCTCGGACGCCTCGTACAAGTGCTGCCAGCTCCACCAGCTCGTCGCGCGTGGTGGCAATGAGGCGACCTTGCGGAATTGCGCCCAGCCAGTGTCCGGAGCGACCGATGCGCTGCAAAGCAATGGAGATGGCCCGCGGCGAGCCTATCTGGCAGACTAAATCAACGTAGCCTATATCTATGCCAAGCTCAAGGGAGGCTGTTGCTACCAGCACCTTGAGCGCTCCGCCCTTGAGCTTCTCCTCGGCAGCGAGCCTTAATTTGCGCGAGAGGCTGCCGTGGTGGCAGGCGACTACATCCTCTCCCAGCCTTTCTCCAAGATGGTGCGCTACCCTCTCGCTCAAGCGCCTGGTGTTCACAAAGACCAAGGTCGAACGACGAGTCTTAACTACCTCTGCAAGCCGGTCGTAAATCTCATCCCATATCTTGCTGGAAGCAACGCCACTCAAAGGGCTTTCTGGAACATCGACAGAAAGATCCAGCTGCCGAGCGTGACCGAAATTGACGACAGCAGGGGCTGAGCGCCGGTTGCCTACCAAGAACCCGGCGGCGTCCTCTACAGGCTTTACCGTTGCAGACAGTCCTATCCGCACAGGGTCAATTGCAGTGAGATGGGATAGCCGCTCCAGGCTGAGGGAAAGGTGGCTGCCTCGTTTGTCGTCAGCCGTGGCGTGAATCTCATCTACTATTACTGTCTGGACGCAGCGCAGAATCTGGCGGCTCTTCTCGGCAGTGAGGAGAATATAGAGAGACTCAGGTGTGGTTATGAGCATATGAGGCGGGCGCTTGACCATGAGCCTGCGCTCCGGCGCCAGCGTGTCTCCGGTTCTCACCACTGCGCGAATCTCGGGCAGATCGATCCCTCTTTCCTTTGCCAGCTCCTGCATCTGCGCCAGGGGTGCAGCTAAATTCTTCTGGATGTCGTTGCTCAAAGCCTTGAGCGGGGAGACGTAAAGCACCTCTGTCCGGTCTGCCAGCTCGCCTGCAAGTGCCTGTCTGACCAGCGAGTCTATGCAGGCGAGGAAAGCCGCCAGCGTCTTTCCTGAGCCTGTAGGGGCTGAGATTAAAACCGAGCGCCCAGCCAGGATATGCTCCCAGCCGGCTGCCTGTATATCAGTAGGCGTGCCGAGCGTTCTTACAAACCACTCGGCGACGAGCGGATGCGCCCATTTCAGACTGTCTGGAATCATTCCTTCCATCGCCCATATTGTAGGATAGTTTCCCTAATTCTGACTGTAATCAGAGCATTCTCTTGCGACAGGATGGAATAAGGATGAAGAAACCAGAGATATTAGGGTCCAAGACAGTCTGGCAGGGAGAGATCGAGACAATTGAGGCGCTAGAGCTGCTTCTTCCGGGCGGTGTTCGGCAGACACGGCTGGTGACCAAGACTCGGCCTGGTGCGGTGGTGGCAGCCATAGACGATTACGACAGGCTAGCGCTTATCGAGTATTATCGCCTTCCCGTGAATGACACACTCATCGAGCTGCCGGCAGGAAAAATCGATCTTGAGGATACGCCACTGTCGGGAGCAAGGAGGGAGCTTGCTGAGGAGATCGGTCTGGTAGCGAAGAGGTGGAAAGACCTTGGTGTTACATATGGTGCCCAGGGGGCATCGAACTGGCAGTGTCATTACTTTCTGGCTCGCGAACTTGAGCTCACCACTGAAGCCAGGGAATTGCACGAGAACCACCTGATCCACTGGGTTGAGCTTGGCCAGTGCTGGGAGTGGGTGCGCTCCGGGCGGATCTGCAACAACTACTCGATTGTCGGTATCGTCAAGGCGCTCTCTGCCATGGACCGCCTGCCAGAGTCAGTATCCTTGACTTGAAGTGAGTCAAGACAGATGCTGTTGCTCAGTCGATGACCGATCAAAAGGAGAGGCGCTGTGCGCTGCGGGGAGATGCATGGTATCACTTAGCCAGTTCCTTGTCCACGGAATAAGAACCGTCAGCGTCAACCAGTGGTGTGAGAAGGGCGATGTTTTTTTACTGCCGGGCACCGGAGCCGCGAAACGCCCGCGTAGAAATTGATTGGGATGCCTGGTGAGATCAAGCAGCAGGACACCCGGTTCATAAGAACGCTCAGCGGGATCTGGCAGTGGGGCCTACGCTCTCGATGGTGGGTTGCGCGGCGACAGGATTAAAGAGCCCGCGGCAGAAAGATGGCAAGGGAAACAGGCGGGGGCGTCCGGCAACAGGAACCTTCGGTGCTGCAATAACAAACGTGACCTGGTGAAGACTCT
>CAYPBX010000235.1:0-4863 GCA_964409075.1 uncultured Candidatus Obscuribacterales bacterium | reverse complement strand
GAGTTGAAGAAGATAGCCTCGATCATCTCATTGGTGATCTGCACCTCAAAGGCAAAGATAGTCGGCCAGGCAAGCATCAAACCAGCTGTGAAGATAAGCCTTCCTACCGCGCCCATGAGGTTGCCGCCGCCACGCCAGGCAGCGTCGGTCCAGTATTTCCATATGCAGAGAATGAACAGAAGAAGCAGGAGATCCACAGCAATGCCGTACATGACATCGGCAGCCCGGCGTATGTGCGGCGAGATGTCGTCCGGCTGCCCCTGACCGTTGGTGCCGGTCATGCCGTTGACCGGAATGTTCGGGTTGTGGACAAAGAACTTGAGAAACTCAGCCAAAAACCCGACCACACTGGATATCCAGCTGTCGATGAACTCAGTCAGCCAGCGACCGATGAGTTGCCCGATGTTAGCAAAGAGGTTGCCGACAATCGTGTCGCTCCAGAACTTTCTCAGCCCTAAATAGGTCTCGTTGTACGCTCCTGAGCCATCGCCTAGAAGTCCCTCGAGACCTTGCAAAAAGGGATCGAGCCCCTGCTCGGCTGCATCCTGAGCAAGAGTAGAGGTGCCACTGCCTGTGCCATTGCCAGTTCCTTGCAGGAGCCTGGTGACGCGTTCGTTGACCAGCTGCGTGTCTTGATCGGCCTCCTGGTTGACTCGCTGGAAGCTCGGGTGCGGGTAAGGACTGTCAGGTGATGTACTGTCCGTCTGCCTTGCCCCGGGCGACAGACCCGGATCCGGGTCGCCGGCTGGCAAGTTATCGCTGCCTCGCACCGGATCTGTCTGCGCGCAACCCGGCTGCAGCACCAGCACATACGGCGCCAGCAGGATAAGAAGCGCTGCCAGCGCTGTATTTGAACGTATTCTTTTGCGCCTTTTCAGATTGAGCATCTGCCTTCCGGGTTGTGTCTATGCCCGGCGTCGTGTGCGGCAATCTGCCCAGTTAAGGGCAGGGGCCGGCCAAAAGAGTGCCGGCCCCTCTGGAGTCTGGTTGGCAGATTAGAGACCGCCGCCCAGTCCGCCGAAGTTGTTGATGGCGAAGGTACCGATCAGGTGAACCGCAGTCGGACCACCAAATCCGATACCGAGACCTTTGGCAACGTTCATGGCGGCTTCGCCGCCGTCACGCTGGCCGAAGGCGATCTTCATCCCAGCCATGGATGACGGGATGGTGGACAGAGCAGTCACGACACGGGAGATGTCACGCGCGGTGTCATATCCGAAGTCGGCCAGCTGTCCTACTTCATTGGACTGCCCGAAGCGAGGGTCCACCGGAGCACCCACCAGCCCTTGGGCATGGGCTACTTGATCGTAGGCACCGATGGCCATAAGGACAAGTTGAGGGGCCAGGAGAAAACCCACGCGACTGGCAACCTTGAAGGTGCGAGAAGATGCGATCTTCTTGCTTATCATTTTGATGTTGGTTACCATTTCTGACCTCCTAGTTAGGGGATTGAGATCCAGCCTTTGCTGGTTGGGGATAAAAACTGAGGGCTAGTTCTTCATGAGCTTTCCGGTTACCGTGGCGGTCGCCCTTGTGCCGCTACCTGAGGCAGCAGGTAGGTACGGTCCGGGAATGTAGCCAGCATTCTTGCCATAGCTCGCGATTTCAGGCTTTGCCTTGCCTTCTGCCACCATCGGCTGAGCCGGCTGCGGTCGCGCCTTCAGCTTGCCGCGCACGTGTCTGGTTGTGTGTATGCGTGCAGCTGGACTGTCGTCAACTTTAGGTATTGAAGCAGGACTGGCCTTGGCTGCCTGAGCAAGAGGGGCAGCAGGCGGAGCGCTGGCGACTACTGGCTTGTTTAGAGAGCCTGGATTTCCAAAGGCAGGATTGAATCTGGGTGTGGAGACCTGCGGAGTAACTGCAGGCACAGCGGTGCGGGCAGCCACCCTGGTCTGGGCGGGGGCCGGAGCTACAGCCGGCCTGGGCTTCTCCAATATCTGCGGATGGACACCCAGAAAGGTAGCACCCTGGCTGGGAACGCTGCCCTGCCTGACGTTGTGCAGCGGTGTAGCGCTGTGCGTTGCCGGATAGCGCGGTCCCTCGACCCGCCAGACATTGGGAGCGAATTTGAAACGGGCGGAATGTCCCTGGGCTGATGCCGGCTGCCAGGCTGCCAGGGTAATGCAAGCTAAGCTTAATAGCAAGTGTGTGCAGCGATTCCCAAATGCCATGCTCAGGGAGCGCAGCGGAGCGCTCGGGCCCACGAGCGCGAAGCGGTTAAAGATAATCAGTGTCTTCATGATACTAGAACCTGAATCCATTTCGAACTCCAAGACCTGAAAGGGTTAGTCCCATGAGACCGAGCCCGAGTGCCGTGTTGGGCCGACGGACAACGCTGCCTAAAAAGACGCCGGAGCCGAAGGCACCTACTGCCGACAGTGCATTGGTCAGACCACCGCGCTTGCTGCTGTGCCGGGAAGGCACATTTTTCACGCCCCCGGTCAGCACCTGGGACTGGCTTCCGACAGCAACCCGTGTGTTGTATGCGCTCGGCTGGACCCACTGCGACTGTCCAAGCTCTACGCCCTGGCCTGTAGCCACAAGCCCGTGCTGTCCCAGTGAGCTTACGGCAGGCAATGAGCCTGCAGGCGGCGGGAAGGCAGCGCCTCTGTATTGCTGCGCAGGGTACTGTCCATTCCACGCCTCATTTCCATACAGGGAGTTGAAAGCAGCCTGCCGGAACTCCTGAGCAGTCTGCATGCCTCCGGGCTGCCCGGCCACCCAGGACTGCTCCTGACTGCCCGATATGGGTGTGCTGGCGGCGCGAGCTTGAGCCTGGCTTGCCGTCAGCTGCTCGGCCATCTCCGGATCCAGGGGCACCACTTCCGGTGGCAGGAGAGATTCCTGGCCGGAGGCGAAGCCGGGAGAAGAGGAGAGGTTTACGCTCTGATCACTCTCCAGTCCCTGAGCCAGGCAGAGTTGAGCCGAAGGCCATAGAGCCAGAACAAACGCCAGAACCAGAGACCCGGCGGTTTTTCGCCTGTCAGACATGCTTTCGGTCTGTCTTGTGTATCTCATCGTTGGCTGTCTCTCTGCCGGCCTAGCCGGACCGGGTTTAGTGTGCAAATCTTACGTGATGCGGTCTGGAAGCAAAAGCGGGGAATTTCCCAGGCAGATGGGGGAATCCCCACTGCCTCAGAAGTTAGTTATTATCGCAGTGGGCAGCAGCAGTTGATCCTGCTTCTGCGGATTGACATTGGCTGGATCGAACTGTGCATAGGGGAAGCCAAAGTCAGTCGTCTTGCTGCTGTACAGAGGAATGTTCCTCCATCCCTGCCCGAACTCGAAGGACTGCTGAGCCTGCAATCCACCTATGACGCTGTCGCGCAGTGGATTGAGCCCGTACTCCTGTATGCTGCTCCCGGTCGGGATGATACAACCGCCGCCAACCTGGAAGCGCTGTCCACCACCGAGATCAATGGAGCTGTTTCGCAGTCCGTTGCCGGTGGGCACGCCAAACGGAACACCCCACCCAGCCCAGGGTCCCAGCCTGGTGACCTGATCCTGGCTGCCATCGCCGAGCCCGGGAATCAAAGAGCTGTTCCGTCCTCTGAGCTCATACTGGTGCGTCTCCTGACCGCCACGACGCACAGTAGGTATGGTAGTGTAGAAGCCACCTTCTCCGGGGATGCCGCCGCCAGGATTTATATTGATCTCCTCGGCCGGATTGATAAAGCCAGGCGGAGCTGTAAGCGATCCTGGATCCGCTCCGGGGGTTGATGGCGGCGCAGGGATAAAGGGCGTCAGCAGCGGTCCCAGAACACCCGGTGGCGTCTCCACAGGCGGTGCGACCGGCAGCGGAATTCCCGAGGTGCCGTTGTCGATCTGGTTTGCCGGTATTGCCGGAATCCAGGGAAGAAGTGTCGGTGGTCCGGTGTGTCCCGGAATCACCGGCCCCGGCGTTGGCCCGTTACCGACAGCCGGCGGCTGGCCTTCCGCTGGACAGACAAAGGGCGGGGTCGTCTGCGCACCATCAATTAATGGAGTGCGCAGGGTCGAGCTCGGTCCGCCCGGCATACCCTGTGCCAGCGCCTGGCAGCTGGATGAAGCTGCTGCAATTGCAATTAGAGTTGCGAGAATAGTTCTGTCTAACATGCCTCAAGGCCTCCTGAGAGCCGATACTAATAAGGAGCAATTGTCATGAGCGGGCGCAGGTGCGGGCCCTTAAATAAAGTTCTCTGACCGTGCAGATCCTGTGTAGTCTGACCGCCGCCACCGTTGTCGGGCCCATCCTCCGAGGTGGAGCGCTTTACAGCGGAGGCTGCATCGACATCGCCACCAAAGTCGAAGGTCGACGAGCCGCCCCGGTTGCCTGTCCCGTAATCCCGGCTTGACTGCCCCTGCCAGCGATAGATAGGCGCCTGCCCGGATATGCCGCCGCCTGGATCAATCGTCGTTACAGTCACCGGAGGATTGAAGCCGTTCTCCTTGCTATAGATAATGCCTGGATCTCCACCCGGCGTGGATGCCGGTGGCTCCAGGTATGGTGCCAGCATAGCGTCCACCAGCGGCTTATCAAGGGGGCCGACCGGCGGCAGACAAACATGGCTTGGCGGATGAGGGACCGGCTGCCCGAGATGCCCGGGGTTGACAGGATAAGGCACGAAGCCATCGCCGGTAGGCGGTGGCTGCCCTTCTGGCGGGCAAGCGAATGGCGGAGTGTCGATCGCGCCTGGAATCAAAGGCGTGCGCAGGCTGGTTACCGGACCGGAGAATCCGCCAAAGGAAAAGTCAAAGGCAGATGCCGGATAGGCAAACTCAACGGACGCCTGGAGTACAAAGACTGCGACAAGAGCAGCCATGCGGATACTCCGGGTCTGCCAGCGGCGTGTGGACGTACGGAGGCAGCGGCACCTGGCCTAT
>CAYPBX010000234.1:2951-4893 GCA_964409075.1 uncultured Candidatus Obscuribacterales bacterium | reverse complement strand
AGACAGACCCCCAGGCAGACGAGATTCATGGTGAATCTGCCGGTAAACTCCTCCCCATATGGCAGCAAGACCTCCTCGGCACAGGCCTCCAGCAGGGCACCAAAGGAGGTGGCGCGATTAGGATTGTTCGGATCTGTTTGCGATCGTAAGAAATTGAAGATGCGTGATCCCTCGCTCGTGCGTCCTGCTCCTGTCAGGCGGTATATCTCCGACATGCTCTCGTGGGTTACCATGGTAGTGCCGGACACAAGAGCAGCGCGCCCGGCCAGCATCAACCAGCCGCCGCGGGCGAGCATCCCCCATCCGCCGGTGGCGGCTATGGTGGCTACGGCGACAACTACTTCGGCAATCACCCTGCCGGCATCCGACCACCAGACACCCAGGGCATCGGCCTCCAGATGTTGTACGCGCTCTACGACTTGTTGCAACTGTTGGCCGAGGCTGCCCGGCTCCAGGGAGAATAGATTCTGCATCTGCCGCATGCCTTCCAGGCGCAACTCCAGAGCCTGGCGGGTAGCGGGATCGGTTGCCTGCTCCAGCGCCTGCTCCAGGCAGCGGATGCATTGCTCGAGCTCCTCAAGCGGTGTCGTTGGGTTGCGCTCTGGATTGGGAGTGTTCATTCGCTCAAGGACCTGAGCGATGGTCGCTGCTCCCTGCTGGAGATCCGCCAGGTAACCTTCGCTCATCTGCTGGGAGGTGGCGCCGGCCTCAAAGAGGGGGAGAAAGACCTGCATTGTCTCGGAGACTTCCTGGGCACCATGCGTGAGCTCAACCATGGCAGGGTCCAGATCCATAGCGAGAAGCGCCATCTCCCTGCGCACATCGACATCCCGGTAGGGACTCTGCCCAGTGGTTGGGGCCGGTGCAGCTGCGGCTCCATTTTCCATTAGATCCTCTAGGTTCGACTCAAAGCTCTGCTGTCCGGGAAGCGCCGGCACGCGGTCAGACCAGGCCTGTCCGGTCAAATGAAGACGCTCCCAGACAGTCTGCCGTTGACTATTTTGGCCGGCAATCAGGAAACCAAGGTCCTCCCAGACAATCGGCGCACCGTCTGATAGAAGGAGACCATACCGGCTAAGCATGTCTATGGCCTCTATATCTCTTGCCTGGAGGCTTCTATGACGAGAAAGCCCCTGGTAGTCAGCGTATTCCTGTGCCAGCGACATGCCGGTGGCAGATAGGGAAAGATCTCTCAACTCCTGGCGGATGTACCTGGTGCTCCACTGCTGACCGTGCAGGTTGAGCAGCATGGAGTTCTGCGCCATGAGATAGGCATCTACCGGAGAGAAGTAAAAGCCCGACCACAGGGAGCTCCATGCACCTTCGAATACACCGACGCCACCTGCAGTCTCCCCTGCCAGGGACTCGACTGTGTTTCCCATGGCAAGGTAGATTCTGGCAAGTGTTGCTTGTCTTTGACGCAGCCGGTCTTCTGTTTCATTCTGAAGGGTGCGAAGCCTGTATTCAAGCGGTCCCTGAAGAAAGGCGTACCGGCTTTCTTCAAGGTCCCCGTTGTAGAGACTGAATAAAACTTCGCAGGGATCTACCCCTGCCTCGCGTACACCTGCCACTGCAATCTGCCCGGCTTGCTCATCCGTTACGACATGTTGTCGCACCTGAGCTGTTAAGGAGTTGAAGATGAGCGCTCGTTCGAGAATCAGGCGTGCAGTCTCCTCGTCATAATTGTTCAGGATCCCTTCGGCTAGCTCGTTGGCAAGCTCCGAAGGGAGTCCTAGCCTCTCTAGCTTCTCAGCAAGAGATTCTGGAATATCATGGTGATAATAAACTGCCAGGCGGGTTTTTTCAGACAGCTCAGCAAATGTGACTTCACCCAGGTAATACCGCCTGACCTCGCAGAGGAACGGATCCTGGGCAATTAGACCTGCTTCCTGCCAGTCTGCTCTTGTCAGGTAATCGATGACATGTGCCGCTTGTGTGGACT
>CAYPBX010000234.1:0-2941 GCA_964409075.1 uncultured Candidatus Obscuribacterales bacterium | reverse complement strand
CTCGGAACCGGACAGGATTCCCCGAAACACACCAGACAGCTCCTGCTCCAGGAGAGCCCGCTGCGGCTCAGGGAGAGCTGCGACACCTTCTTCCGCCAGCCATACTAGAAGTTCGGCTTCACTGCTGGCTGCTGCCGGAGAACGCTTCAGCGCATGTATGGCGGTCGCCAGTGGTGCGATATCACCGGTGGCGGCTGAGCGATTGAGCAGAATCTCAAGAATGCGCTGCGCCTGGTCGCCATCCCAGCGAGACAGCGTAAGGATGATGGTTGGGATCTCATCGGGTTGGGACAGGCAGAGCTGGCTGGCTAGAGTGTCAAGGCGCTGCCTAAGGTAGTCTGGCAGCGTTTGGCTGTCCATGTCCGAATGTCGACGCAAAAATTCCAGCGTCTCCTCCAGCCAGCCAGGGCGAGAGATCTCCGGCAGGCACCGGATAAGGGTTCTGCCTTCCTCTCCCAGCGTTTCGCAAATCTCCAGGATGACCTGCCGCGCCTCGACAGCCCGAACATCCGCCAGAGCTGGAACCAATATGAGGGTAACTTCTGTGCGGAAAAGATCAATCTCTTGATGAATACTCGCAAGAGCTTGGGCCTCCTGTGCAGTCAACGGATGAGATGGGCCCGACAGAAAGTGCTGCCGTAGCCGGACCAGGCAACCTGAAGTTATGCTATGCCATTGCTCGTTGGTCAGTCTTTCAGGTTTTGCAAATTCAATCTGACCTACGCTGGCAGTAGGAGATGCAGCCTCCGGATCGGTGGAGATGATGGCAATGAGGGCCTGTCTGGCCTGCACACTCCCACTGGAGGCTTGAAGATTCAACTCGTCGATCAGCTCACGGGCCTCCCACTCATCCGATGTTTGGTGAATTTCACTGCACAGTGTCTGACATGCAGTTAACTCCAGAGCTTCCAGTTCCGAGAGTGGGAGTATTGTTCGCAAGGCCTGCAGTCCAGCAAAGGCGCTCTCGCGCTCTTGCTGATTGCTCGAACTGAGACCTTGTCTGAAGGCTGCTGTGATTTCAGACTGAAGCTCTGCCGGTATGTCTCCTGCTGCTGCCAGAACCTGCCCGAGTGTCTCGAGGAGCGCATTTTCATCACCTTCCTGCTGGTGGACAGAGAGGATGGTCGTAATTACAAGCTGGCTCTGTCGGCTGCAGGCAAACTGAATCAGCGCAGCTTGAATCTGCTCTCTCTGCTCTGGGGAGGCGGTGTGCCCACGCGCGAGAGCAGACACCATGCTTTGAATCTCTGTTGGTGTAATCTCTTCAGCGCTGCCACCGCCACTGGTAGATGCTACATCGGACTGAAGATCTCGAGAGAAAAGAATATCTGTGAGCACGGAGTTTCGATCGATGCTGCTGTTCAGGACAGCGCTGATCCCTTCCCTCACAGAACCGGTTTGATCATGATTGAGAACAGTCACAAGAATTCGTCCTATTATTCTTGCGCTCTCCTCGTTTCCTGCTTCGCGGGCCCTCACATAGGCAAGCGCCAGTACCGCAGCGTCAGAGGATTCAAGAGGACAACTCTCCCCGTTTCTGCTGTTTGCGAGCTCTTCCAGGGTGAAAAGTACCGTAAGCTGCCCGATTGATGGTTCTCCCGAGCGAATGAGGGTTCTGCCGATCTCCGATGTTCCTATGAGCGTAGTGCTGTTAATCCTTGTTTGCGCGAGGTGCCCGGCCAGGTTTCCATGGTCATCGGATAGCAGAGCAAGCCAGCAGATGGCCGAAACTGCCTCCCGATCGCCTGATTGTGCTGCCGAGGCAATATTCTCAAGACTTGTGAGCGGATTTGATCCTGGCGTATTGTCGAATAATCCGGACAATCCGGCTTGCCAGTTGTACTCCATGGAAAGGGGCGGCAGATACGTGGTAGCCGAATCGTTTGTTCTCACAGCAACAGGGAGAATCGAATCATTCTCCTGGTGCCAGATGCCTGCATCTACAACAGGTGCTTGCTCTGCACCCCATTCTAAATTTGCTTCCCCCGGCATGGTCTCCTCCTGCATGCAAACGACGCAGATCCCGGACATTCGCCAGAAAGTCAGCGCTCAGCCCCATTGCTGTACTTTGAGCCTGGTCTTGCTTGTTAGTAATGAAAGCCTTCTGAGGCAGAGAATAGCGATGAATCGCTACAAAATCGCTACTTGGAGAGGGGCGCATTCTATTTTGAGCGGCAGTGACGGGGATGCCGGGCGCTCTGAACTGAGCTTTTGCCCTAACCTTGACGCGGCTTCTGTCCAACTTTAATTGAACTGGGATATAAATTGATATTCGATAAGCAGCGCTGGTGAGTACGAAATGAGGGTCGAGAGGTGTTGGATTCACAAGGCACTGCCATTCCTTCCGACCGACCTGCCCCTGAGTCCGATCTGCCGAGCAGGGCGATCGAGGGGGCTCTTGAGGATTGGCTTTCTCAGGCAAAGCATCTGGTTAAGGAGGCGCTGGCAAATGTCGTCACCAGTCAAGGAGAGATCCTCGTTGTTCCGCCACTGCTTTATCCAGCCGGCATTGATGCAGGTATAGGGGCTGGTGTGCGGTCCGGGGACGAGAAAGGCAGGCAAAATCGGAACCGACAAGAGAGGGCCAACGGTGAGGTAGAGAGAAAGCCACCTGCTCCTGCACCTGGCAATGTACCCCGAGGCAACGAAGTGCCGGGCGCTCGGGATACCTGGCTTCAGCTTTCGCGTCCGCTGCAGGGCTTGCATGGAAGGTTCGATAGCAACAGAGACAGGATTTTGGCGACAAGCGAGATTAAAGACGGCTTCCTCAGTCGCGAGACTGGATACCTGGAATTGCTCCTTTTGAGATCGATGCAGGTGTTGCGCTCTGAATTCGCGCAATTGAGCGACGACGAGGAGGGAGAGGATACCAGCCTGCACGCAGGAGATCTTGAGGCCTTAAATCGGATTGTGAGCAGGTTTCTCGATGGCAAAGAGCTGA
>CAYPBX010000233.1:0-4942 GCA_964409075.1 uncultured Candidatus Obscuribacterales bacterium | reverse complement strand
ACACGCGTAAGATCGTCGGCAGCGTCAGATGTGTATAAGAGACAGGTCTCGGTGAGGGCCGCCCCGCTTAAAAGTGCTGCAAACTCGAAACCGAAAAGCGTAATCAAGGGATTGATCGCATTGCGCAGAGCGTGGTGATAAATCACCCTGCTCTCTGGCAGCCCTTTGGCGCGGGCCGTGCGGACGTACTCGGCGCGCAGGACATCGAGAAGATTGCCGCGCATCTGCCTCTGAATGCCTGCCAGAGCTATAAAGGTTAAGACCGTAACCGGAATCACCAGGTGCCTGGCCAGGTCTATGAGCTGCTGCCACCAGGTCATCTCGAAAAAGTCGGGGCTGGTCAGTCCTCCAATCGGCAAGGCCCTGGTCGCCAGAGCCGCCATCAAGAGCAGCAGCGCTAGAAAGAAGCTCGGTGTCGACATGCCGATTGTGGTGACGATGCCGAAGAACTTGTCTATCCAGGTGCCGCGATAGACTGCAGCGCAAACACCTGCTGGCAAGGCGATCAGCCAGGTGAAGGCAATGGTGAGCACGCTCAAAAGAAGCGTGTTGCCGGCGCGCTGCATGAGGAGTACAAAGACGGAACCCCCTGTGGTAGATACCCCTAGATCTCCAGACAGCAGGTTTTTAAGCCAGATTAGGTACTGAACCGGTGCGGGTTTGTTCAAGCCCAGCCTCTCTTCTTCGGCGCGTATGGCTTCTGCCGAGATGGCCGGGTTGGCGCGCAGGTAAGCGAGCGGGTCGATGGGGGCAGCCTTGAGCATGGCGAAGCTCATAATCGAGATAATAAAGAGAAGCGGTACGGCTTGCAGCACTCGTTTGAGGATGAAAACAGGCAGCGACATCAGCTCGCAGAACCTCTCTTGAGATAAATCTCCTCCAGGTTGTGCAGCGTTCCCAGAGGCGGATAATATATTCCCAGAAGGGTGGGTTTGTAGTTGCCGATGGATTTCCGCATCGCTGAGATATCGAGCGGGCAGTAGAGATAGATAAAGGGCACCTTACTGTACACAACCTCCTGGTATTCGCTGAAATATTTTTGTCGCGCATCTTCATCGAAGGTGGTGGCAGCCTTGTCAAAGAGCTCATCGATGCGCTGCTCCCAGAAGCGCGCATCGGTCACTGTAATTGTTCCTGTCGCATCCGGCAGGCGCTGATCGAACATGTGTAGTCTCCCGTTTGATTTCCATACGTTGGCGCCATCGTAAGGCTCGAGCTTCCCGCCGGTCAGGCCCATCACCATGGCTTCCCAGTCCAGGCTGTGGTCCAGCTTGTCGACGAGAATATTGAACTCCACCGGCTGGTAGTTGACCTTAATGCCCAGCTTCTTCAGCTCCTCGACAATCATGATACAGGCACCGTCCCGGCTGCTGTTGCCGGCGTTGGTATTGAGCGTGAACTCGACCCGGTTGCCGTCGGCGTCATACAGCTTTCCGTCCTTTATCGCGAATCCGCCCCTCTCGAGCAGCCGGGCGGCCAGCCCGAGATCCTGCCCGTAGGTTTTGAGATTCTGGTTGAAGTATAAGGATGCTGGTGATTCCGGTGTGAAGAGAGGCACGCCCACTCCTCTCAAGACATTGTCGACCATGCGTTGCCTGTCTATGGCATGGCTGACCGCCTGCCTGAAGAAACGCTTGTTGAACCACTTTTGCTTGACCGGATCCACATAATATTTGCCTGTCTCTGGGTTCCGGCGCCTGTTCATGTTGAAGACGAGAAACATGGTGCCGTCATCAGGACCGAGATTGTACATGCTGAAGTTGCCCGAGCGTTCTCTTTGCTTCATTAGCGCTGCATCCGAGCCACGCACGCTCCTGATGTCAAGAAAGTCAATCTCCTCTCCGTAAAATCTCAATACTTGCGTATTTTGATCTGGCACCACGGCCAGTACTACTTTATCTAGATACGGGAGCTTGTGTCCTTCCCTATCTACCATGCGGTAATGAGGGTTTTTCTCCAGCTCGACCCGTTGCCCGGGGAGGTAACGCTTGAGCTTGAAGCGCCCGGAGACGACAAGACTTGCCGGATCGCAGTTGACGTTCCAGAAGTTGTAGAAGGCGTTTTTTCCCTGCGTGACAACCGCCGCAAGAACATGCTTCGGCGCCACAGGGACAGTGGCCAGGCTGTTGAGAAACGGCTTAAAAGGCACATGGGTACGAAAGCGGGTTGTTAAATCATCGACCTTTGATACTGTCGGGAACCTGCCGTAAACCGAGAGGGTGTCACGGAAACTGGCATTTCCAAATGCCTCTTTTACAATCGTGTTGAAGGTGAAGACGACATCATCGGCGGTGATAGGCTTTCCATCAGACCAGATAAGCCCCTGACGCAGCTTTATAGTATAGGTAAGCTGGTCCGGGCCGATCTCGATTGTGCGCGCCAGGCGCGGGTAGACCGATCCTGTCCAGGCGTCTGTGTCCACCAGGCGGTCGTACATCATGAGTCCTATGCCGTGACTTTCGGCGTCAGCTCCCGTCCAGTAGTTGAAGGTCTTCGGTCCAGCTCCGAAAGTAGATAGTCTTAAGGTTCCCCCGGGTTTTCCCACCTCACCGCGCGCTTGCCAGTACTCAATTGTCTGCTCGTCTTTACCTTTATTGGTGACGAGTTTGAAGGGCCCTGGATCTGGAAAATGGTGGCAGAAAGCTCCATCTGCCTGTTCAACAACAGCTGCCGGATCGGACTGTCTCTGGTAAAGATTGCTGCAGCTGTTAAGAGCCGGCAGCAGGAAAGTGGCGATGAGAGTGGCAGGGAGTGTCCTCAGCGCTTGTCAATCTCCTCCAGGTTGTGTAGCCCCAGAATTGATTGCGACAGCTGTGTGGGCGTGTAATTGCCTATGGTGTTGCGGGCGCCTACAATTACCATCGGGCTGACCAGGAATATAAATGGTGCCTGGTCGTAGACGATCTGCTGGTACTGGTTATAAAGCTGCCGGCGCTTCTCGGCATCGAGAGTCTCAGCGCCCCGGTTGAATATCTCTGTCAGCTGCCTCTCCCAGGGACGCGCGTCCTCAACGAGAATCTCTCCTTTTTTGTCCGGTAGGCGCTGGTCGAAGAGATGCAGCCTGCCGTTGACCTTGTAAACATTGGCGCCATCGTTGGGCTCGAGCGGATCGCCAGAGCTCAAACCCATCATGCATGCCTCCCATGTAAGCGAATGCCCGACCTTGCTGGTGAGAATGTTGAAGTCGATGAGCTGGAAGTTTACCTTCATGCCCAGTTTTTTGAGATCGTCGACAATCATGTTGCCGACAGTCTCTGAGAAGGTTCCGCCTGAGGCGGATAAGAGGTCGAACTCCACCTTGTTTCCGTCGGCGTCGTGGAGAAGGCCGTCAGCCTGTTTCTTGAATCCCGATTTCGCAAGAAGCGAGAGCGAGTAGTTTAGATCTGGCGCAAACGGCTTGAGCGATTTATTGAAATAGGGGCTCGAGGGCGGCTCGGCAGTGAAGAGGCGAAAGCCTATCCCCTTGAAGTAGTTGTCGACCATCGCCTGGCGGTCGAGCGCATGATTGACCGCCAGCCTGAAGTTTACGTCATTGAACCAGCGCGACTTTAGCGGATTGACATAAGGCTTGCCGGTGTCGGGGTTCTTGCGCCTGTTCATGTTGAACATAACAAAGGTGGTGCCTATCCCCTGCCCGAGGTTGTATAGCTTGAAATTCTCGGCTCCGGCAACCTGCATCAGGTCAACCACATCGCGGTTGCGCACCTGGGTTATATCAATCTCCCTGGCCCGGAACTTCAGGAGGTTCGTGTTCACCTCAGGGACGATTACGTAAGTGATTTTTTCAAGATTAGGCAAACTATGCCCTTTCTTGTCTACCATGAAGTAGTTGTCTGTGCGCACGAATTCCACACGCTGGGCAGGAACATAACGGGAAAGGCGAAAGGGGCCGCTGGTCACTATCTGGCCGGCCGTTTCTGCGCGTGCCGACCAGAGCTCCTGGAATCTCTTTCTGCCGTCTTTCGATTTTATGATCGGCTCGATTATATGCTTAGGAGCAATCGATATACTGAGCAACCGCTTAAAGGGAGCGAACGGCCTGGGCGTGACAAAGCGGTTTGTGAGCTCGTCTATCACGGTCACCGTCGGCGACTTGCCATCGATCGTGGTGACATCGCGCAGAGAGGAGTTGCCATAACCGCCGGCTATGATTGTGTTCCATGTGAAGGCTACATCCTCCGACGTTATCGGCTTGCCGTCCGACCAGGTGAGCCCTTGGCGCAATGTGGTCGTGTATGTGCGACCGTCTGGATCTACCTCCACCTTGCTCGCCATGTAAGGATAGAGCAGCCCATCATAAGGATCTATCCCCACGAGCCCGCCGAACATTAGGCCGGCCAGCTCTGAGGATTGTGTATCGGAGGATGTCCAGGGATTGAATACTTTAGGATCCGAGCCGACCAACGAGCGCACGAGCGTGCCCCCTGGCGTGACAGGCTTGCCTCTTGCCTGAAGCATCTCAATGCCTGCAACTTCCACCGTCTTGAAAGGCCCCGGGTAAGGCGGGTTGACAGGCATCAGCGCCTGTTGCCCGCCTTGTGGCGCCTGAAGCCTTCCGGCACTGCAGGAGACCAGCACCAGAAGCGACGTCAGGAGTATCGACCAGAGCCCTATTGATGAGTGCATACCCTATACCTTGGCAACAGAGTCTCTGCCGGAATAGAATTTCAGGTTACATTCTAGCCGCTATGATCTTATTTAAAGCTCCTGCGCCTCTACCGGCAGCAATTCCGTAGTAGTATGCCCTGCAAGTGAGTGTGCAGCGGACCGGCGGCGTAGCTGCCGAGGGAGCGGCTAATGACTATGTAGCTAATGCAGCGGAGAGTAGCAGCCCGGCTCAGGGCTGCGAAGCGGAGCGAGTAAGAGCGGACGAGCTGGCGTAGCCGGCGAGGGAGCGGCTAATGACTATGTAGCTAATGCAGCGGAGAGTAGCAGCCCGGCT
>CAYPBX010000232.1:0-4967 GCA_964409075.1 uncultured Candidatus Obscuribacterales bacterium | reverse complement strand
TGTCTATCATGGGCCGACGCTGCCCCGTGACATATGCGGACAGCTGTCTGCTCTTCTAAACAGGGATTCGCTTACTCTGGCTGAGGCGGTTGGATGCGGGCGGCGCTCGCTTATGGCATGAAAGAGAGCGAGCACGACTCGAATACAGAGCTACCTTTCAGTCTCCGGGGCCTGCTTTTGGCCTGCGTCTGGCAGCGGCTTCACGTAGAACTCCTCAGCCAGAAAGATTGCGGCTGATGCTACCGGCACCGCGACCAGCGCGCCGGGTACTCCCAGGAGTGTGGCACCGATAATGATGGCAAAGAGCACTATTATGGGATGCAGCTGCACCTGACTGCCCAGGAGATTGGGCACTATGAAGTTGCTCTCGCACCATTGTTCGACAGCAAACAGACCCAGCGTCAATCCCGCAAGCAGAAGGGATTGATTGAATGCCACCAGTATCGAGAAGGCAGCAGTCAGCATGGAGCCTACAAACGGCATCAGGTTGAGCAGCCCGGCCAGGAGTCCAAGCACCAGCGAGTATTTCACACCCAGAAGCGTAAGCCCCGTGCCTAGAAAGAACGCCACAGCAAGACTTACCATAATCTGCCCGCGCACGTAGCCGCCCATGCGAGAACCGAGAGGCTCGACTAATGAGAGGATTTTTTCTCTGGGCTGCACGGGAACCCATCGAGCAAGAGTCGGCCAGATGACCGGCGCTTCTGTGACAAAATAAGCTGCCAAAAAGAGGACGAGGATTCCGTTCAAGATTAGCCCCACAAGGCCGGCTGTGAGGTCGAGGGTGTGGTTGATCATGTTGATGACCACGCCTCTTATATCATCGGCGCTCACAGCCACCGCCCCTACGTTCTCGCCGGCCATTTCGCTTAGCTGGTTGTACCAGCCCATGATCTCGGCCAAATAGCTTGGCAGGTGCTGATAGAGCGCAATAGCCTGCTCCCAGACTGCCGGAGCTATGCTGACAGCACAGACGCTGTAAAGAGCGATCACGCCGAAATAGACCAGAAGTACGGTAGCCAACCTAGGAATGGATCTCCTCTCCAGCATCTCTGCCAGGGGCGCTATTGCTGATGCGATTGTGATGGCTAGCAGCACATCGATAATCAACACCCTTAGCAGGTATGCAAGCCAAGCACCTGCCACCAGGACGAACAGTGTTATCGCAGCGATGACACTGCTTTCGTTACGAGATGGGGATGCAACTGGCATATTGCAATCTCCTTTCTGAGCCAGAACATTCTATATGATGATTGGAGAGCAAAGCATAAATTCCTCGACCTCCCTTAAACGCTCCGGGCTCAGTACTGGGGCCAGACCTCTCCTTCAGCTAGCCGAGAGTATCTGCGGGGCAGCAATCTCCAGCCCGGCAAATTCAGCGATGTAATCCCCCCTGTCAAACCTCAGGGCCAGCTCGTCGACGCGGCCGTCCAGACTCCAGCTCCTGTAGCGATCGAGCTGGATTAAGCTGGTACCTCGCTGTAAATCGGCAGTCATTATATTGATGTAGCCTGAATAACCGCTGGCTGGCCCGAAATCGGCGACCCGTCCGTTTTCTGATCTCCATAAGAGGCGGATCTTACCTTCAGGAAGCCTACCTGCTCGATCATGGCTCTTCACTTTAAGCAGGATTTGAGCCTGGACGGCTTTGCGTGGATCCAAGGGCACATTAGGAAAGCTGAGCGTGACGCCAGTGATGCCCGGGTGAATCTCCAGGTGCTTTTCATGTCTGATCACGTTTGCCCGGGCCTCTGACTCCAGATGCCAGCGGCTCGCATGGGCGACAATTGCCGTCTCCGGCTCTATGTGCAGGTTTGCAGGCTGGCTGCCTCTGATTGCCAATGTGTATGCAGCCGCTCCAGAGGGAGGCTGCCAAGACAAGAAAGAACCAGCCTGGAAGCTCCATTGGTAGGTAGATACCGTGTCACGATCGCATAGCAAAGATATGAGTCTGTCAGGAGAGATAAGTTCGGGGTCGCCCGGTGGGTCGGTATCGAGCGTCTTGAATGCTGCCGACACGTCCTTAGAGGCAAAGGGTGGACGGGCCAGTATGGTCAGATACAGTGGCCGCGTGACCATACCGGAGCCCATCAAATCGCGGGGCAGATCCAAAAGAACGATATGCTTGCCATAATGTACGCTTGCCCCGAGCTCCTCTATCTGGTAGCGCAGAGCCTTCATCAGCCGGCCTGCCTCCACCCATGGTGCTAGATTTCCAGCTAGTGCCGTCGACCAGCTGGCAAAAAGAGCTGCAAGAGCCATGGTCCCTGCGATACAGACAGTTTGCGCGCTTCGCCTGGATATACTGTCTAGGACCGGGAGCAGCATGACAGCCAGGAGGATGCACAGAGGTGCTGAACCGAGATAAAAGAGCCGGCTGCCTACAAGATTGGGATAGATGTGCCAGACCTGCAACGCAGGCAGCACCGTAAGTGGTATCACAACGGCAATCGATAAGATCGCTCTTATACCGACCGCTCTCAAGAGGCACCTCACTGCTGTCATCAACACCGCTATAACAAAAACGGTAATCATGGCTACAGGCAGCCAGGGCGGAAAGGTGAGCTCCTCATTAAGCGGCAGGATGATCTTCAAAAGCGCCTGCCTATCGAAGAGTACAGACGGTGCCTGCAATATCCAGCCAGGATTGCCGGGCGTGTTGTATCCTCCGATGAGCGTTCCCAGCAAAAGGAATCTCCCTGCTGCTGCAGCAAGGAGAACCAGCCAGAACAGGCCGACTCGGATCAGCCGCGCCTTCATGCCATTGAAATCTCCAGGGGCAGCAGTACCCAACCCCTCCGGGGGCGGCAGGAGAAACTCGAGGAGCGCTACGACAACAGGCAGCGTGACAGCCATCTCTTTGCTGGTGAGCGACAGGAGAAAGAGCAGAAGCGAACTCCACAGGTAGGGCTTTTCTCTGAGCCTCCTGTACCTGAGATAGCTGAAGAGTGATGCCAGGTAAAAGAGAGTCGAAAGAAGATCGACGCGGCCGATTATCCAGGCGACAGCCTCGCCGTGCAAAGGATAGACCGCAAAAAGAAGCCCAGCCCAGATGGCTGCGGCGGCTTTCAGTCTGTTGCCGTACAGTCCTGTGATCTCGAGCGTGACTAGCGCAGTGAAAAGGCATGAGCCGGCCAAAAGCAGTATGTTAGTCAGGTGGAATCCGCTAGCGTTTGTTCCCCAGAGCAGGTAATCGATGAGAACCGAGAGCGACACTACAGGCCGGTAGCTCTTCATGATGTCCGAGCCTGCCCAGTTGCCGGTGAAGTTGGATAGAAAGTCATGCCAATCGCCGGCTGCTGCTCTAGCTACGTAGTCCAGATGCAGGAAATCATCCAGGAGAAAACCTGCACCAAGCACCGGCCAGTAAAGGGTCAGGCTGGTCACAAGCATGAGCGCCGCTCCGATTACCATCTCCAGGCGCAGCGAGGATGGATCAATCATGTCCTTTTCAATCGTGAGATCAACTGCTGGGCCGGCCGGCGGCTTTTCTTCCTGCTTGCTTGGCATTCTTACCTGCCAGATATCTGAATGTTTAGCGGATCAGAGGAGTATCCGACCGGTTGGTCATCGGCTGTGAGCGCTAGTGCTCGCACCTGATAGTACGCCGGCACTGGAAATGCCTCTTTGTGGATTGTGAAACTACTTTTGGTGGCATCGAGCACCCAGCTCTTGAGGGCATGATCAGACGGGGCTCGATCGCGAAGCACACCGCTGTAGTGCTCGAACCAGGAGTCCGGACGTGAAATCTCCAGGAGAACCTTCCGGGCATCTGGTATGGCGGAGGCGTCAAAGGACAGGTTGAGATCCTCAATGCCCTGGTAAATCACACCGTCCTGGCTTTGTCTGGCGTGATCTGAGCTTGATTGCAGCCTGGGGATGAGACGATCTCCGGGGATAAGCCTGACATCTCGTACATCATGCTCAAGAGAGGTGGGAGTTGCTGCCAGCCGGATTTTGCGGATTGTCCCTGGAGTAAACCAGCTCTTGTACTGGGATACAGGGAATCGCAAGCTCTGAGTGCGTACCTGCGTGGATAGAGGCAGTGCTGCGGCCTGGCTGCTCTCGAAGCGGTAGTCTTCACCGGCCCAGGTCAGGATGAGATGCCCTGGATCGGTTTTGCTGCGCTCCCGGGCGGCGATGGCTATGTCAACCTCAATGAAGTCGCAGGAAAATGGTGACAGGTTGAGCTCCGGGCTGGCAATGACCAGATCGGGGCGTGCTGGCGCGGGCAGGACGTGAGGTAGCCCCTGACTAGCTCCCGGTCGCGGCGTAGCCCTGCCTGGCGGGAAGGTGACCGGCAAAAGGGTTAGGGTGGCTCTGTCCCAGCGGAAAACAGCCGGTGGATTCTCCTGATTGATAAGGTGTCTCAGGCGCGAGCACTCTATGAGGTTCGAGTCGCCAAAGGTCACCGGCTCGAAGGTAATCACGCGCTCTGCCAGGTTGCTGGCAGAAAGGGGCTTCTGCAAGAGCACTGTCATCATGGAGGCGTTGTAGAGCATGTGCGCTCCAGAGTTTTGTTGCGGAAGGTTGAGCACGATTATCTTTGCTCCGTCCGGCAGGAGGGCGACGGTCTTGGCAATCTGCTGGCGGAACGCTCTCACCTCGGCGCTCGCCTGTGCCCACGGGCGGTTGTTCTGGTGCGTTGTCACGGCAAAGAGGACGATCAGAGATGCCAGTATCAGCAGTGATGCTATATTCACCAGTCGCCTCAGTGGTAAAAAATGTAGCGGCGGTCGGTCCGGGGAACTGCGGTAGAGCGGGCATAGGCAAAGGACCAGCGCCAGGCTGAGCGGTGCTGTGCCCAGATAGATAAAACGGCTGCCCTGCAGGGTCTCGGTTAGATTCCATACCTGGTAGGTGGGAGCCATAGAGAGCAGAAACCAGCCGGCGGCGCATGCAAGCTGTCTGCTGATTCCGGCTGCCTGTCTGAGCCAGATCAGCCGGTAGGCCAGGCAGGCTAGGGC
>CAYPBX010000231.1:0-4973 GCA_964409075.1 uncultured Candidatus Obscuribacterales bacterium | reverse complement strand
ATTCTGGGACATGCCGCTCTTCCAGATTCTTATCGGCCCCGTAGCCAGGCTGGTTACGCTGCTGCATGAGGCAAGCCATGCTCTGGCCTGCATAATCACAGGAGGCAGCGTGGCCGGCCTGACCATAGTTTCCGACGGGCAAGGGCACGGGGGGCTCACCTGGTGTCGTGGCGGCATACCGTTGGTCTATCTGCAGGCCGGCTATCTGGGCACGGCCCTGTGGGGATGTCTCTTTATCGCCGCCAGCAAACACAGGTGGGCCTGCAAAGGGGTCCTCACTCTCCTGGGAGCTGGCGTAGTTGTCACCAGCCTCCTTCTGATGCCGCGCACGCTCCTGTCTGGCCTGGGCATCCTTCAGGGGCTGGCCAGCATCGCCTGGGGGGTTGTCATCGCCTTCGCACTTCTCTGGTGCGGGCTAAAGTTGAGGCCCTTCCTTGCCCAGCTGGCACTAATGTTCCTGGGACTGGTCACAGCGCTCAATGCAATGACCGATGTCTGGGTCCTGATTGGAGCTTCTCTGGGCTGGTCTGGTCTGAGCGCATCTTCGGACGCCACTGCCATGCAGGCGATGACTTTGATTCCGGCGGCCTTCTGGAGCGTGGGTTGGGCGCTGGCATCTCTGCTCATGCTCTCTCTGGCTGTCTGGTGGACTTACGGGACCTCTGCTCGCTGAGAATTCAGCCGGCGGAGCTTTTGCGTGCGAAAATTGAACCGTCAGGTCTGAGTTCCAGGAAGCCGAGATTTGGCCACCTTTCCCGCCCGCCTTTACCCGCCAGGATCAGCAGAGGCCAGACGTGTCGTGCTCATGGTCAGTCCGGGACTTCTGCATGTGGAGGATGCGGCAGGTGCAAGGAGCAGCGCAAACCTTGCCAATGTCAGCCTCGATGTCGGTGGGTTCACCGGCAGGCGCGCTCTGCTCTGGCTGCGCGACAGCGGCGAGACGGTCATCTGCGAGGAGCTTGGCCTTCTCGATGAGCTCAAAACGGCTGCCCTGGGGTTGGCGCTTCAAGAGGAGATTCAGAGAGCAACTAGCAAGCTGAGATCGCTGCCCTGGCGGGAAACGAAGAGCTGGCTCATGGCAGCGGCTCTGCTAATCACCATTGTAGCTGCCGTCTGGCTGGCTGTGCAGTGGACGGTGGTTCTGGCCGCGGATAACCTGCCTGTACCCCTGGAGGAGAAGGTGGGCGAGCTGATCTGGAGCTCTTACAAGGACGATCACGAGATCGACAGGAATGGGGGAAAGCTGAAGCGCATACGTGCCCTGGGCGAGAAGCTGGTCAGTCGCAGCCAGGACCGGCGCTACCGGGTGAGTTTCCATGTCGAGAACAACGAAAACATAAACGCTTTCGCCATTCCCGGCGGCCAGATTGTGGTCATGTCCGGGCTCATCGACGGGGCCGGCTCCGACGACGAGATTGCCTGCGTTCTGGCGCACGAGATCGGGCACGTTCTCAAGAGGCACTCGCTCCGCCAGGCGGTTCATGAAGCTGGTCTTGCTGCAGCGCTGACGGCGCTGGCCGGCGACCAGAGCAGGCAACTAGCTACAATCCTGAGCTCGGCTTTTGCGCTGGAGAAGCTCAACTACAGCCGCGCGCAGGAAGCCGAAGCCGACAGCATAGGTCTTGCGCTGGCCTGGTCAGCCGGCTACGACCCGGAGGCGATGATATCCTTTTTCAATCGCCTGGAGAGCCGCTACGGGCAGATGCTCAACAACCGCGCGCTCTCTCTCCTCTCCACCCACCCGATGCCCTCCGAGCGCATAGACGGCATCAGAGCGCTGAGCAGGAAGCTGAAAGGCACGGCGGTTCCCCGGGCTGATCCCGGCGGTGCTGTAAGATAAAGGCTTTATTGTTGCGGTACCGTCCGGACAGTCCAGGAGGTCGTATGCGCCTTGTCGAGTGCGTGCCCAACGTGAGCGAGGGCCGAGACACCACGATTATTGAGGCAATTGCAGACTCAATCAGGCAGGTAGAGGGCGTGGAGCTTCTGGACATCGATTCCGGTAAGGCTACCAACCGGACGGTCTTTACCTTTCTCGGCGCACCGGAGCCGGTACTTGAGGCGGCTTTCCGTGCCCTGACAACGGCAGCCGATCTCATCGATATGCGCAGTCACAAGGGCGCTCATCCGAGAATGGGAGCCACAGATGTCTGCCCCTTCATTCCGGTTTCAGGTGTGACGATGCCCGAGTGCGTTGAGCTGGCCGAGCGCCTCGGCAAGCGGGTCGGCGATACACTCGGCATACCTGTATATCTCTACGGGCATGCGGCAAAGCGAGCCGACAGGCGCAATCTTGCCGACATCAGGCAAGGGGAGTATGAAGCTCTTAAGGGGAAGATGAAAAGTCCCGACTTCAAGCCTGACTTCGGGCCTGACTCCTTCAATGCTAGAAGTGGCGCTACCGCCATCGGTGCCCGGGAGTTCCTCATAGCCTATAACATAAATCTCAACACCAGATCCCGCAAGCTCGCCAACGAGATAGCCTGCAACCTCCGTGAGACCGGACAATTGAAGCGTGACGGCTCAGGCAAGATAGCGAGGGACTCCAATGGCAGGGCGCTGCGGGTGGATGGTGTGCTCCGGTCGGTAAGAGGGGTCGGCTGGTATATCGAAGAGTATGGGCGGGCGCAGGTCTCGCTCAATCTGACCGACTACAAGATAACCTCCATGCACCAGGCCTTCGATGAGGCCGTGAGGCAGGCCGAGCAGATAGGAGTGCGGGTCACCGGCTCGGAGGTTGTGGGGCTGGTGCCGCTGGAACCTGTCCTTGAGGCGGGCAGGCATTACCTGGGCAAGCAGGGCCGCTGCCGCGGTGTGCCGGTGGCAGAGCTTATCGAAACCGCAATTCAGTCTCTGGGTCTCTCTGAGGTCCAGCCGTTTGACCCTTTTGAGAAGGTAATCGAGTTCCGGGTAGCCAAGCCGGACCGGAGGCTCGCCGGGATGACCCTGGCTGCCTTCGCAGACGAAATCTCATCCGACTCTCCTGCTCCTGGCGGCGGATCGGTGGCAGCGCTTATGGGAACGCTCTCGGCTGCTCTCTCATCCATGGTGGCAAATCTCACTCACGGACAAAAGGGGCACGAGGCCGTCTGGCAGGAGATGGATGATCTGGCTGTCCAGGCACAAACTCTCAAGGATGAGCTTCTTTTACTGGTGGATAAAGATACGGAAGCTTTCAATGGAATCATAGAGGCGCGGCGTATGCCCAGATCCTCTGCTGGGGAGTAGTCCGAGCGCGACAGGAGGATCCTTCAGGCGAGCAAGGAGGCCACTCTGGTGCCGTTGAAGGTTCTTGCGCTTCACAAAGATGCGGCAAGGCTATCGGCACTTGCACTTGAGAAAGGCAATCCCTCATCGCTGAGCGATGCTGGCGTTGCGGCGCAGGCAGCCAGGGCCGGGGCGCTGGCTGCGTATTACAACGTTCTCATCAATCTCTCCGGGCTGGTGGAAGCCGATGCGGAGTTTGTCAGACTGGTGGGTGAGGAGGCATGCGAGCACCTGGGACAGATCCTGGCGCTGACAGACCGACTTCACCAGCAGGTAGAGAAAAGCTTACGACCGGAAGCTCTTAAGCCGGTCAGCTAATATAATCTGCCCGGCAGGTGCTGCATGGTCCTTAAGCCGGTCAGCTTCATGGAAGAATTGCAGGAAAACGGCAAGGAGTGGGAGTCGTCTGACTTCCTCATGGCGCAGAGGAGGCTTGATCGCGCCGCCTGCGCCATGAAGATAGATCCAGACGAGCTGGAGCCTCTGCGGCAGCCCAAGCGAGCTCTGACGGTTGTAGTGCCGATATACATGGACGATGGGAGCGTGCGTAACTTCCAGGGTTACAGAGTCCATCATGATATAGCTCTTGGTCCGGCAAAAGGCGGGATTCGCTTTCATCCTGCCCTGACGCTCGGGGAGGTGGCCACAATGGCCATGATCATGACCTGGAAGTGCTCGCTCATGAACCTTCCTTTCGGCGGCGCGCATGGGGGCATCCGCCTGGATCCGCACTGCCTGAGCAGCAAGGAGCTGGAGCGTGTAACCAGAAGGTATGTTTCCGAGATCATCGATTATCTGGGCCCGGACCAGGATATTCCAGGAGTCGACCTCTATACCAATCAGCAGACGATGTCCTGGATTATGGATACGTACAGCATTAACGTCGGTCACACTGTGCCATCGGTCGTTACAGGCAAACCTCCGTCCCTCGGTGGTTCGCTGGGCACACTGCGCGCAACCGGATATGGTGTGGCCTTCTGCTGTCGGAGGATGGTTTCAGAGTTTCTCCGCGCAAGAGGCAAGCCTACGGCTGTAATTCAGGGGCTGGGGCAGGTCGGCTCAGCAGTAGCAAGAAGGCTGCACGAAGGGGAGTTTACAGTGCTGGGCGTCTCGGAGGCGCGTGGCGGTCTGTATAGCCCGGCAGGGCTCAAGATACCAGAGCTTTTGGAATATGTGAAACAGACAGGCACGATTGAGGGCTTCAACGACGCTCAGGTGGTCACGAACGAGGAGCTCCTGGAGCTGCCGTGCGATGTGCTGGCACCATGCGCGGTGCAGGAGCAGATTACCGCTGCCAATGTAGGTAGGCTCAGGTGCAAGCTGATCGTTGAGGGTGCCAATGCCGCCATTACTGCAGAGGCGGATGAGGTTCTCGAGGACCGGGGTATTCCTGTTCTGCCGGACATTCTTGCCAACTCGGCAGGGGTGGTCGATGGCTACTTCGAGTGGGTTCAGGGGCTCACGCGCCTATTTTGGGAGAAGGAGGAGATTTACAACCGTCTCATTGAGCTGGTTGGGCATGTCTTTGATCGGGTTGTCGAGACAGCCGGGCAAGGCAAGACGAGCCTGCGCAACGCGGCGATCCAGATTGCCCTTGCCCGGCTGGTAGAAGCCAGAAGGCTCAGAGGGCTCTATCCCTGACGCCTGCTCTAGCCGGTTCTTCTCTTGGGCAGAAATCCGGGCGCTGGTGGGCAATTGTGCCGTCT
>CAYPBX010000230.1:0-4974 GCA_964409075.1 uncultured Candidatus Obscuribacterales bacterium | reverse complement strand
CTCTCTGGCAACGCAGACACCCGGGAGTGAATGGTATACGTCTCGACCGAAGAGACGGAGGGCATCTCAAGAAGGAGTGCAGGGGAAGCTACAAATCATGCAGTCCTCCCCTGGCACTCCGAATCTGTCTCATCTGGATCCACTATAGAGCCTTCAGGACAGGCATTCTAATAGAGAGCACAGAAAAGCATCGTTGTTGAAGATCCCGTGAAGATAAGTCCCCCAGAGTCGCCTGTCAGCACTGACCAGGCCATCGAAAGCCTCTGTACCTGGCTGCCAGTCGTAGCCGCCCGGTAATTTCGCTGGCTTAGGTGGCACCGTCAAGAAGGAACGCCCGGTAATGCGACCGAGCTTCACAAAGCGGATGTCGGCATCAGGAATTGTTGTGGAGTAGCCGCTGCGATGCTCGTGGCCAAATATTGCCCGTCCTCGCCCTGCTCCGACAAGCAGTTGGGCCGTAGTACAGCTGCTGAGCATTTGAGCTCCAAACACAGTGGTAATGGGCAGCAGCCCCAGGCCTTCGGTCCGGCAGATCCTTCCCTGCTTCAAGAAGGGATCGATGAGGTGCTGTCCGAGCATTTGAAATCCGCCACAGACACCAATGACAATGCCACCGTTGGTCAAATGAGAGCGAATCTTCTCCAGCCCACCGCTTTCCCTTAGGTAAACCAGATCGCTTACTGTACAGTTCGATCCCGGCAGGATAATGGCGCGATAGTGCTGCTTACAGTCTTGCGGCCGCAGAAAATCTACCCCATAAGGTGAGAGTATCCGCAGTCCATCACTGCCGCCAAACGGCAACTGAAAGATTGCAATGCGATGCGACATGGGCATCCCTCCTCGGCTGTGCTGATGTGCATGCAGAACCGCGTGTGACTGATACACACGGATTAGCGACAGCTGGAAGTGCGCCCACCTAAAGATGTGGGGCAGGAAAGAGATGCAGATCTGCCAAAGGAGTTACAGCATGCAGGTTCCGAGAGTGCCTGCTGCGACGCACCACCGGAGGTGTCTTTAATCCTCTTTCTCTACGCCCTGCTTGTCCGAGAGTTTGAAGACGCCTCTGAGCAGTGGGTAGAAGAGGAAGCAGGCAAAGGTAAACCCTGCTGAGATGAGAATGAGAGGCGGAAAGTACTGGTCAAACACATAAGTGTAGAGCCGCGCGCCTACAATGGCTGAGATTTGCTGAGCAAAGTTGAACACCGACATGAGAGCAGCAAAGGTAAAGCCCTCTGCCTGTTTCGGGCAGGCATCAGCAGCCATGCTCAAGAGAGTCAACAGTGCAATCATGCTGGCAATGCTAAACACAAAGGTCAACACGACAGCAAGAACTTCGCTTACCGTCCCCAGCGCAATCCCATTGCCGATGGGTACAAACACCTGGCTCAGGTAAGGCGTTACCAGCAGGAGATTCGAAACGGTGCCGGCTGTACCCAGCAAGATCGAGAGCGTCACCAGCGACCGGGTTGAGAGCCGCTTTACCAGAAATCTACGATAGGCAAGCGCGCCTACAACGTAGCCGGTGGCACCGTACACGCCTAAGTAGCCGATGAACTCCTGGCTGAAGTGGAGGTTGTCGACCATGTGATAGTAAAACGGCGTTCCCAGGCTGGGGGAAAAGTTCCAGAAGGCAAGAAAGAGCCCGACCGCCCAGAGGGTTCTCGACTTCAGAGCCGAGCGGAGCCCGCTACCGGTAGCCTTCAGTTGCGACAGGTTAATCGCCGACTTCTGCTCGCGCACAAGGAAGAGCGTGCCTACCATGACCACAAGCGGGGCAAACAGAGTGATCTGGGCAGCTGTGTGCAGAGCCGAGGTCGGCTCCAACCACTCGCAAAGTTTGCCACCCAACCAGGCCGTGACGATGGAGGCCAGGTAGAACCAGAGCCACTGAGTGGCCTGGAACTGCTTGGTCATCCCCGTGGCCTGCCCGTTTTCGACCATAACCGCATCCACCAGCACATCCGAGGCGGCTGTACCCAGTGCGGTCAGGAACATGGCCGTCACAATCTGCCCGGGCGCCGTCAGCCCCGCAAGCCAGAGGAAGGCACCGGTGGCCAGCCCATTCATCAGCAGCAGATAGCTCTTGCGCCTGTAACCAAACAGAGGAATAAAGTCGCTTACAAGCCCATACAGCGGCTTGATCACCCAGGGAATGGTGAGAATCGCCAGGTACTCTGTACTCTGCGCAGGATCAAGACCGAGTGCCTCTTTGAAGAAGTAGGTGAGCGGCTGGCTCATCAGCCCGGCTGCTTGACCTACCCCTTGCATGAAGTACACAAGTCCAAAAAAGATCATCAGTCGCCTGATGAGGCTGGACCTCTCAGACTGTGCTTCTGGTGACTTCATTGTCGTTTCCCTTCAGCTGCTAAGTGACGGCAGCCTGCCCTATGGACAGGTGGCCGACTGCATAAAAAGTTGACCTGGTCGCCCCTGCTGCCAATTGTGCAAAGACCGGCGCAGGGCGAAAATCACGGTGTCAATTTGCCTTTGCTTCCTGATTTGCTGCCACCACTTCCGCTCCCACCAGATTTGCTCGGGGACGATGCAACTACATGCGTGACGCTGGTCACGATCTGCTTCGCTCCAGTGAACAGTCGGTAAACCGGGCAGCGGTTGGCAGCTCTCGTGAGAGACGAAATCTCGCTTGCAATCAGGTTTCCAGTCAGCTCAACATCCTCGGTGATCAGCGGGATCTTCTTGCTGGCGTCCTTCGGGTCGACTGTGGTGGTTTCCACGACAGTGACGACTACCTGCTGGAGATCGAATTTCCGCAACCGCGCCACCATTTGCAGGGTCATTGCCGTACAGGCGCCAAGCCCCGCCAGGAAGATCTCGTGGGGAGTCGGGCCGCTATCCTTACCTCCTTGCTTCGACGAGAGATCGGATGTGAGTTTGTGCGTTCGTACCGTAATCTTCTGCTCATACCCGGAAGAAGAGACAGAGGTGGAGACAACCTTAGCCATTTGAGGAACCCTCCAGGCTGTTGTTGTGCTAAAGGCAAGACAAGCAACAGGCCTGCTCTCGCCATGGTGGCGGGAGCAGGCCGTCACTGTCCGTAAAACTATGCTGTCCCGGTTACTCCAGCTGCCCAAAAACCTCAAACTGGAAGAACTCTGTGTCCATCAAAGCGCACTCCGGCCGATACCAGCTCTCCAGCACCTCGATTGGCGGGCCACCGCAATCACGGAAGCGGCGAAAAACCACCTTTGCGAGCGACCCGTCGTCCTCGCGCAAGAATGACGCAGCCGCGAGAACTCGCTGCTGCCCATCCTGGCGGCTGACCTCGCGCAACCGTTTGCAAGTGTCATAGATGTAGACAGTTCTACCTGCAAACTCATTCGGGGCCTTAAACAGGTCAATGACGACGCGTTCGCCGTTTGCTGAATAGCGGTAAATCCATTGCTGAATGAAGGCCAGCCTTGGCCCATACTCCTGGCAGTTGACGATCCGGCCGTAGCTGTCTCTGCCTATAGCTGTTGCGCCCTGGCAGTCCGGCTCGTAGCGCACCGTCCACTGCGTGGCCCGCCGGCCGGTCTCGTTATGGAGATACTGGCGAAGGAAGACAGGCGGCGAAGTTGAGGTGTAGGTCCCTGGCGCCGGATAACCAGGTGTTACCCCTGGGCAAGGGTCAGGATCAGCCGGTTCGCCGAAGGGACTGCCATTGCAGCGCTTCTCCGGGCAGGGCCGGGGCTTGAGAATTCGGTCGAGCTGCTCGTCGGTAAGAACCAGAACCGGCCTGCCCTTGAACTCATCCTCCACCACTACCTTCACCGTCTGGCTGCCGGAGGACCCGGTGCTGGATACAGACGGGCGGCACCAGCAAAGGAGAATGAGCAAGCCAACGACAGCCACCACAGCAAGAAAAGCGAGGAAGAGGAGAAAAGCTTTGAGGCTGAATCCGCGATCGCCTGGTGTATTACAGGGCTGCGGAGCCGGCAGGCATGGTCCTGGCTGTGGAGCAGGCGGCCTGCAGGCACAACCGCAATCAGGCTCGCAGGCACAAGCAACCCGGCAGCGGCTGCCACATCCACAGCGACACACACCAGGCTCCGGGTCTCCTGTGCTGCCCTTTGGGCAGCGAGCCACGCTCATTGAAAGATCCACTCGCAGCTTCCTGCCATCGGGCTCACCAGCAGGTTGATCGCTGCTCCCGGAGTTTATGTCCATGGCCATGCTGGCGCAGGCTCGTTTGTGGTTCGTTGTGCCCACATCGCCGATGTCATCGAGTGCAGACTCGCCTGCCATCTCGACAAAGCGCCTGAGAATCTCCCTGTAGCGCTTGTTGGCGTCCGACCCGGAGCGGCGAGATTCATCCACTCCCGCTTGCGCCGGCAGCGCTTTTCGTCTTCCTGCTAGTGCCTGTGCCAGGCATTCATCCACCTGCCCGAGCGTCTCTTGGACAGTGCCTGAGTTGTCGATGATGCGGTCTGAGCGAGCTGCTTTGCGCTCCTGCGGCCACATGGCGCCAATTCTTGCGCGAGCATCCGCATCCGTGAGTCCCGGGTTGCGCCTTTTCAGGCGCTCCCATTGCAGATGTTCCGGCACCAGCAAGCACCAAGTCTCATCGTAACGATCCGCGAGCGCCTGCTCGTGAAGGAGCGGAACCTGAACGAAAACAACAGCCTTACCATGACGGGCAAAATCAGCAATCTTGCCCCTCAAGAGCTCTTCGATAGCCGGGTGCAGGATGGCTTCCAGATCCCGGCGGGCCTTCTCGTCACAAAAGACTACTGCCGCCAGCTTCGCTCGATCGATCGGTCCACCAGGGACAGCCGCCAGCTCCTGCCCGAACTGCTCCAGAACTTTCCTGTAGGCATGGCTGGGCGAGTTTAGAAGCTCGTGCCCCAGGTGGTCGGTATCGATCACCGGGTAGCCTTTGCTGGCGAGGTGATCTCCAACCAGTGACTTGCCTGAGGCTATGGAGCCAGTAATTGCAATCAATAGAGGTCCCGGCCTTGCGCCGGTGCGACTCGG
>CAYPBX010000229.1:262-4998 GCA_964409075.1 uncultured Candidatus Obscuribacterales bacterium | reverse complement strand
GCTCAACAGTAAAGGTCTGCGTGCCAGGCAAGGTCACGCCACCATAATGACAAGCCCGCTCGACTCGGCAGGCTGGGAGGCGGAAGCCAGGCAGCTGGCGGCACGTAAAGACTGGAAGCACGCCTTACGTGCTCTCTATCTGGCGGTTCTCAATCTCTTGAGCGAGAGCCAGATAATAACTTACCAGGCAAGCAGGACAAACTACGAATACTGTTATGACCTGGCAGGAGAGAGCGCGCTTCTCCCGCCCTTCCGGGCGCTTACAGAGGTGGTTGAGGCTGTATGGTTCGGCAACCGGCAGGCGGATGGGCAAGACTATCGCAGCTGTCAGGAGGTCCTGGAGCAGATCCGGTCCTGCCTCAGGTCAAAAGCATGTAAGCCATGACAATCCTGGGCAAGATTAAGACCAAACTATACCTGCACCGGATATGGTGGCAGTTGGCCGTCCTGTCCGTGATATGCGCAGGCGCCGTCTATGCCGGCAGCAAGTTTGCCGATAAAATCTCCAACTACCTGCCCGAGAGCGGCTCCTTCCCGTCGACCTACAACACCAAGCCCTCGGGCTACAGCGGGCTCTATGAGCTCAGCCAACGGGTAGGCCTGCCAGCAAAACGCTGGTGCGCACCGTACAGGCAGTTAAAAGACCATGGGGGAGTGCTGGTAATCGTACAGCCACAAAGATCTCTCAAAGAGTTTGAGATCGAGCAGATTCTCAGCTGGGTGGCTACAGGCAACCGGCTTCTCATTCTCGATTACTTCCAGCTGCCAGAAGCCCGCAGCCTGCTCAAGAAGCTTCATCTCCAGGCAGTCGAGGCAGAAGCAGCCCAGAACCAGTGGACACCGCTGGAGGGCAGGGACGACCAGCTCTATCACCATGTGGAGGGGGTGTCCTTCACCACCAGCGCTTACCTCAACACTCTAAACGGAAAAGGCGGCACGCCGCTGATCTCGCTCAAGCATGGGATCCTCCTGACCCAAATCAACCATGGCAAAGGACAGATCGTAATCGGTACAGCACCTTCCTTCTGCGCCAACCGCCAGCTGGGCGACAGAAAAAGTTGGGATAACTTCCAGCTGGTAATCAACTGGCTGGCGGCAGGAAGCTCCCCGGTATTTTTCGATGAGTTCTGCCATGGATTTAGCCTCTCCACCTCAGTCTTCATCTTCCTGGCTCGACAGCCGGTAGGTTTAGTGATCATACAGCTGCTTGTCATTGCAGCTGTGGCAGTTGCCGCCAGCGCCTGGCGCTTCGGAGCGGTCTGCCCGGTTGAGCCGCAAAGGCGTATCTCCAACCTGGAGTTTGTAACCGGTATGGCAAGCACATACAGGCGAGCCAAGGCCAACAAGCTCACCTGGGAGATCTTGAGTCATGCCTTCATCTCCCGGCTTGCCAAGATTCTGGGAGTCCCGCCGGCCTCGACGCCAGCAACTTTCAGCAAAGCCTGGGCTACCACCAGCGCGTCAAGCGGACAGGAGCTGGAGGCCTTCCTTACCCGCTCCCGGGGCGTGCTTGCCTACCGGCGCCTTGACGATGCGGAACTCATTTCGCTGGTTGCCGCGTGCGATAAGATACAGGAGCAATCAAGCTGGTTGCTCCCCAGAGGAAAGGCGAGAAGATAGAGGCGATGCCAGAGCTTGCAACCGATGAGATAACTCATGTCTTCTCGGCCTTGAGAGATCAGCTCCGCGGGCGCATCGTTGGACAGGAGGCTGTTATCGATCAGCTGCTTGTCGCCTTGCTGGCCGACGGTCATGTTCTTCTGGAGGGCGTGCCTGGCACAGCCAAGACCTTCCTGGTAAAGACACTTGCTCAACTGGTGGCAACTGAGTTTGGCCGCATCCAGCTCACGCCAGATATGCTGCCCTCGGATATTCTCGGCACCAGCATCTACGACCTGCAGACCAAAACCTTCCATTTGAAAAAGGGCCCTATATTTACAAGCCTTTTGCTCGCCGACGAGATTAACCGCACCCCACCTAAAACGCAGTCAGCGCTCCTGGAGGCCATGGAAGAGCGGCAGGTGACGCTGGACGGTCGGCTTGAGAAGCTCCCTGAGCTCTTTATGGTTGTGGCTACGCAAAATCCGATCGAGTTTGAAGGCACCTATCCGCTGCCGGAAGCGCAGGTCGATCGCTTCATGCTCAAGGTTGTGGTCGGCTACCCGGGGCAGGAGGCCGAAATCCAGATGCTGAAGAACTGGCAGTCCGGGCAATACCATCGCAGCGAGGCTGCGGAGGCTATCAGCACACAGGCTGAGATTGTAGCCTTAAGGCAGAAGCTAAGATACATCAAAGTGGAGGAGAGTCTCTTTGACTACCTGGCATCTCTGGTACGCAAGACGCGCACCCTGGCGGACCTGCAGCTAGGGGCCAGCCCACGCGCCGCGCTCAACTGGCTGGCAGCCGCCAAGGCTCATGCAGCTATCGAAGGCCGAGACTTCGTCACGCCGGACAATGTTAAGTTCGTTGCTGAGCCGGTCTTAAGGCACAGGCTCATTCTCACACCCGAGTCTGATCTCGACGGCGTGACGGTGAGTCAGGTGATAGCGAGCCTGCTTACGCAGGTGCCTGTGCCCAGATAAATGATTGCCAGCCGCAGACTCTACATCCTCCTGGGTCTGGCCCTTCTGCCCCTGGCTGCTGCTTACTGGTGGCCACCAGGCCGGGCGGTCGGCTTGATGGCCGACCTTATCATTTTCTGCCTTCTGCTGGTCGACTGGCAGTCGACCCAGAGCGTTCGCCACCTAAGCGCCAGCCGATCGACAGCCAGCCGGCTGTCGATCGGCAAAACAAACAAGGTTGAGCTTGTGATTGTCAATCGAGGCAGCCAAAACCTGCCACTGCGCGTCAGGGACGACTACCCGCGCCAGATAGGCGCCTCAGTCGCGGAGTTCGCCTTCAACCTGGCAGCGGGCTGCCAGGCCAGGCTGGAATACTTGCTTACTCCTGCCCGCCGAGGCGAGTACAACTTCTCCAACATCAATATCCGCTATCTCAGCCGCCTGGGGCTTTTCTGGCGCCAGGCCAGTATAGCTGCACCACAGGCGGTGAGGGTGTTTCCAGATCTGGAGGCATTAAGGGAGCTATCCGTGAAGCTCAGTCGCTCCTCCGAACTGGGCGAGCTGACGCTTAAGCGTCGCGGTCAGGGTACCGACTTCGCCAGCCTGAGGGAGTACACATTAGGTGATGACACCAGGGCGATCGACTGGAAAGCCACGGCAAGAAGGGACTCTCCTGTAGTCAGGACCTATGAGGCGGAGCAGGAGCAAACTCTCTTGATCCTGGTTGATGCAGGGCGGATGATGGTCTCCGACCTGGAGGGCCTGACCAGGTTTGATCATGCACTTAATGCGGCTTTGTGTCTGGCTCTTGCCGGGTTGAGCAAGAACGATCAAGTAGCTTTGGGTATCTTTGCCGACAGGCCGATCGTCTACCTGCCGCCCAGACGCGGGAAAGCCTATCTAACGACAATGCTCGAGGCTGTCCACAACATCGAGCCCTTAATGGTTGAGCCCGATTACACCGGGGTTCTCTCTTATTTCGCCTCAGCCAGCAAGGGCAGATCCCTCATGGTCGTCCTCACCGATCTCACCGACGCGCTTGCCTCTCAGAACCTGCTTGCCGGCTTGGCTAGCCTCTCCCCCCGCCACCTGCCCTTTTGCGTTACGCTTGCCGACCGACAGCTAACCCGGGTAGCCCTCCAACAAAACCATGACCTGGAAACCATCTACAGGCGCGCCGTCGCCACGGAGCTCATCAGCCAACGGGAGCTGGCGCTCTCGCATCTTGTCAGGCGCGGCTGTCTCACGCTCGACTGTCCGCCCCAGGATCTTTCCTGCCGGCTGATCGAGCAATACCTTGAGATTAAAGCTAAAGGTGTACTTTAACTGAAACCGAATAGAACTGGATAAATATTTGTAGACAGGCTTAGATGATTCATGTGAAATTTTATTTTAACCTCATCACTTGATAGCCCTGCCCTGATTAGTAACCGGCGCCCGCTGGGCATTTTCTCCCTTTTAATCAATAGCGCCTTGGTATAGAATTAATATATCTTCACAATATTGCCTATGAGCATGCGAAATCTCAAGCGTCAGTTCGGCAGAGGGTTGGTCGAAACAGCCCTCAAATGCCCCACTCTGGTCGAGGATATCAAGCGTATCCGCGGCGAGGGTATTAAGATTCGCGTTCTCAACGGGCCTTGCCGCGCCTACTACGACCGCCGCAAGCGCACGATCTACATTGGGCGCTGGTGTCCCCGAACCTATAAGCTGATCAGCATCGCGCATGAATTCGTACATGCCCTCATCCGTCCGACCGAAGACCCTGTTGCCGGCCTTACAGGTCGTCAGGAATTTATAGATCGCTGCCTAGATGAAGAGACCGAGGCGATCGTGCACGAGATCATGATCGTCAAAGAGCTCCTTTCAGCTGATGTAGAGATTGATCCCAAGGAGCTCGCCTGGCTGAAACGCTATCAGCGCGGCGGCCGGGGCGCCTTGCGCAAGGCGCTCAAAAGGACAATCACCTCCACAACCGGCGAGCCCTATCCTGAGTATTACGGGCTCTGGTACGATGAGATGATCCCGCCAGACCAGCGCCTGCCCTGAATCATTCCCCCCAAGCCACGTTGCTGACCCGGCTCTCATCGAGAGTATAGGGCTCCATAGACAACGGGCTGGCATCGGCAATCATCTCGCGCAGCTTTTCCGCAATCAGCTTAGCCTCGGGCATCT
>CAYPBX010000229.1:0-252 GCA_964409075.1 uncultured Candidatus Obscuribacterales bacterium | reverse complement strand
GGCAATGAAGGTGCACCGTTTGAAAATTAAGCTTGACGAGCGTGCCGTCGGCAGCCATAACCGCCCGGCGGCGCACAAGCAAGGCAGCCTGTTTGAGAATCTCGTTGGCATCCTGGATAACAGCACCGATGTGTGTATGTGGTAAGAGATGCCCCTTGTTGTCGTAGCGCCGATCAATAATCGCCTCACCAGCTACCCTGAGGCCTGCCCGGGATCCAGCCGAAATTAAATTGCTGCCTGCCGGTCCTATGA
>CAYPBX010000228.1:0-5001 GCA_964409075.1 uncultured Candidatus Obscuribacterales bacterium | reverse complement strand
AGACCGGAGCCGACAACTGTCCCTATACAGCTGTGAGCTCTGTTGCTCTGGAGCCGCTCTACATCAGCCTGGCTCCCGAGAGCGTGCCTGGACTGGCAAGTGTCGATCTTGCTGCTTATGTGGAAAACAAGGATACCGGGCAGCTCAATTGTGGACCGGTCAACTATGCTTGTGTCCGGCCTTTGAAGCTCGCGCTTTTGAAGGCAGCCTTCCGGGAGTTTGAGAAGAGGGCAGATAACGAGCTGCGCCAGCTGGCGGATGATCTTGCCTCTTTCCGGCAGGGGAATGAAAGCTGGCTGCCGGATTACACGCTCTTCAGAAGCATGATGGAGGAGCACGGTGGTGATGCGCGCTGGCGTGACTGGCAGCCGGACTTGAGAGGCAGGTTAAGTGCCGAGCAGGTTGTTGGTGCAAGCGAGAAGATCGCCTGGCAGAGACGCTTCTGGGCTTACGTGCAGTGGGTTGCGTTTCGGCAGTGGCGCCACGTCAGACTTTTTGCAGAGAGCCTGGGTGTTTATCTCATGGGTGATATTCCTTTTGGCGTCAGCAGGCACAGTGCTGATGTCTGGGCGCAACCGGAGCTATTTGATCTTACCTGGTGCGCAGGTGCGCCGCCCGAGCCGCTCTTTCGCGATGATCCGTTTACGGCTGCCTGGGGACAGAACTGGGGCATGCCGGTCTACAACTGGGCTGAGCATGAAAGGCAAGACTGGCAGTGGTGGCGTACGAGGGTTGGCCGCACGGCTGAGATCTTCCACTCCTTCCGGATCGATCATGTTCTCGGCTTCTTCCGGGTGTATGCATTTCCCTGGGTTCCGGAGAGGAATGCGGAGTTTCTCAACCTTTGCGAATCTGAGGCAGCTGAGCTTAGCGGCGGCCGCCTGCCTGGCTTCCTGCCGCGCCCGGACTATCCGGTGGAGCTGGGGGAGCAAAACTTACGCGATGGCCGCAGATATCTGGAGATGATCCTTGCCTTTGCTCCCGAGTGTCAGGTGGTGGCAGAAGATCTGGGCCTCGTCCCCTGGTACGTGCGCCCTGCTCTCAAGGAGCTTAAGATTCCTGGCTTTGCTATTCCACAGTTTGAGCGTCGGGAGCAGGATCGTTCCTTCAAGTCTGGTCAGGAGTTGGAGGAGCTTGCTGTTGCTACCTGGGCTACTCATGACCATGAGCCTCTGGCGCTTTACTATGAGAATCTTGTTGCCGGGGCAGGCGGCGGGGATCATGCCAGTCATAAGGAGCTGGCGCATCTTCTGCGCTTCCTGGGACTTGATGATAGAGATCCTTCGCAGACCTTTACAGATGAGCTGCATAAGGCCTGCATAAAAGTGCTGCTTGAGACTAAGTGCTGCCTGGCGATCATTTCGATCTCCGATCTGCTCTCAACCTGCCAGCGCTTCAATGTGCCTGGTGTTGCTTGTGACTCTAACTGGAGCGAGAGGCTTGCTCATCCACTTTCGTTCTATGAGCATGCCGGCGAGTCCCGGGGCAAGGTTGCCTATCTGGCAGAGACCATCCTGGCCTCTGGCAGGCTGAGCGACAAAGCCGCCTTGTGTCGCGCCTCAACCGAGCGCTAGGCCGCCTGTGGCTGTCTCCTTGTACTTGCGGTTCATATCGAGCCCGGTCTGCTTCATTACGGCAAGCGCCTTATCCAGGCTGATCAGGTGTGCTCCATCCGAGGCCATGGAGAGCGCTGCAGCATTCAAAGCTTTCACTGCGCCCATGGCGTTTCGCTCGATGCACGGTACCTGTACGAGACCCTTAATTGGATCGCAGGTCATCCCCAGGTGGTGCTCGATGCCTATCTCGGCAGCCATCTCCATCTGGTCGGGTGTGCCGCCCAGCATCGCTACCGCGCCAGCTGCAGCCATGGCGCAGGAGGTGCCCACCTCACCCTGGCAGCCTACCTCAGCGCCGCTTATGGAGGCGTGTACCTTGACCAGGGCGCCGATTACAGAAGCAGCCATCAAGCCGTTCTCGAGCATCGAGGCAGATAGCTGGTGCGTCTCTCTCAGGCGGCGCCAGACAGCTGGAATAATGCCGGCCGACCCGTTTGTAGGCGCAGTCACCACGCGGCCTCCGGCAGCGTTCTCCTCGTTTACGGCCATGGCATAGCAGGAGGGACGCAGGTCACTAAGGGCAGCGGCAGGCGTAGATGCAGAGCGGCTTTGCTCGTAAAGCTTCCTGGCGCGGCGGCGCACGTTCAAGCCGCCCGGCAAGATTCCATCTGCAGCCAGACCACGCTCGATTGAGGCTTCCATGGCAGCGAGGATCTCAGCCAGCCTTGCACGCAGCTTATCTTCGCCAAGCCCGCGGGCTGCTTCATTGGCAATCACTATCTCCCAGGGTTTCATCTGGTCTCTCGTGCACTGCTTGATAAATTCAGCTGCCGAGTTGTACGGGTAAGGGACGGCTACATCTGCGTCCCGGTCTCCGGGCGGACGCCTGAGCCCTGATGCTGGATCGACAGTTTCAACAAAGCCTCCGCCGACAGACAGCGCGGTCTCCTCTGTAATCAGGCTTGTGCCAGCCCAGAGGCGAAAGCGAATGGTGTTTGGATGGGGCAGCGCTTGCCCATCAATCGACCAGCGCTTCCAGACAATCGCGCGGGCAGGATTGAAGGCGATCTTGTACCCATCGATTGTGAGAATCCCTTCTGTCTCAAGCGCTGGCTTTACAGCCCAGATCGCCTCCGGCTCCGAGCCTGATGCGCTCAATCCAGCCAGGCCGGCACAGACAGCTGCGTCTGTGTAGTGCCCGGCTCCGGTGGCTGCCAGGCTTCCGTAAAGCTCGATTTCAAGCCGCAGAGATTCAAGATTTGTGACCAACAGTTTGTTTTGGAGTCCCCGGCGAAAATCAAGCGCGGCTACCATAGGCCCGACTGTATGCGAGCTTGAAGGCCCGATGCCGATCTTGAACATATCAAGCGGTCCGATATGATCAGCCATCAAGGGGTTCATAGTCAGGCGGCCTCACGAGCTTTGTATCTTGGCGCTGTTGTCTACTGACAGTCTACAGGATGGGGATCTGTGTAAGTACTCAGCGCAGGTTGCAAAACCAAGCCAGAGCGATGGCTCGGGCTAAGCGGCTGTGCTGCTGAACCCGGCCGGGAGTGCCGCCAGGTGATCTCCAAAGTTCACCTTTATGCGCGGTCAGGTACGGATCTGGTATAAATCAGGTTTAGCCGGGAGGTTAGCATGCTGACATTGATGAGTCCGGGTATTGAAGAGTACGCGCAAGCAAAATCCGAGCCTGCCGGCTCGCTCCTGGAAGAGCTGGAGCGGCAGACCTGGCAAACCATGCCGTTGCCCCAGATGGTGACAGGACGGGTCGAAGGCAGGTTTTTGAAGCTGATGGTTCAAATCAGTGGTGCGCGCAGAGTGCTTGAGGTTGGCACATTCACTGGCTATTCGGCCCTTTCCATGGCAGAAGGGCTGCCGGCGGACGGTAAGCTCATTACGCTGGAGCTTGACGCGCGTGCAGCTGAGTTTGCCCGGCGCTACTTTGCCTTGAGCGAGCACGGAGGCAAGATTGAGATTAAGGAGGGTCCTGCGCTGTCTACAATCAAGATGCTCTCCGCTCCTTTCGACCTGGTCTTCATCGATGCCGACAAGGAGAATTACCTCAATTACTACAAGGCTTGCCTGCCCCTCTTGCCGGCAGGAGGGCTTGTCCTGGTGGACAATGTGCTCTGGGGCGGGGCTGTGCTCGATCCTAAGGATGATACCGATTTCGCCATTGCCAGCTTCAACGATTATGTAGCTGCTGACGAATCGGTCGATCGAGTCCTGCTTACAGTCAGAGATGGTGTCTATCTGATTAGGAAAAGGTAGAAGCAAGGCAAGGTAACAGGGCTGGTCATGAGAGACAGGGTTGTCGATGCCCTGAATAAGGAGAACGTTGGCAGGACGCTTCACCTGTCTGGGTGGGTGCGCACAAGAAGAGACTCGAAGGCAGGTTTTTCCTTTCTCGAGCTTAACGACGGGTCTACTCTAAAGAATGTCCAGGTGCTCGCGGCAGCAGCTCTGCCTAATTATCAAAGCGAGGTGCTTAACATCGGCATCGGCAGCAGCATCGAGGTCGTTGGTTCCGTGGTTGCCTCCCCGGGGTCTGGTCAGGATACCGAGGTCAAGGCTGATTCGATACGCGTCTTGGGTCTGGCTGATCCAAAACTCTACCCGCTGCAGAAAAAGGGCACCTCGCTCGAGTTTCTGCGCACCGTTGCCCATCTACGCCCGCGCACCAACACGTTTGGCGCTGTGGCTCGCGTGCGCAATGAGATCTGCAGATCGATTCACAGCTTCTTCCAATCGCGCGGCTTTCTCTACATTCACACGCCGATCATCACAGGGTCCGACTGCGAAGGGGCAGGACAGATGTTCAAGGTGACCACCTTCGATCTGGCTCAAGTCCCTCTCAAAGGGCAAGATAACAGGCCCCAGGTGGACTGGGAGCAGGATTTTTTCGGCAAGCAGACGAGCTTGACGGTCAGCGGGCAGCTGGAGGCCGAGATTTATGCTCTGGCCCTGAGTGATGTCTACACTTTCGGGCCGACCTTCAGGGCCGAAAACTCCAACACATCCAGGCACCTGTCCGAGTTCTGGATGGTCGAGCCCGAGATGGCCTTTTGCGATCTCAAAGGAGACATGGACCTGGCCGAGGAGTTTTTAAAAGTCGTGTTTGCCGATGTGCTTGCCAACTGTCACGATGACATGTCCTTTTTTAATCAGCGCTTTGACAGCACCACCATCGATACCCTCAGGCAGATTATCGAGTCGGACTTTGTGCGCATAACCTATACGGAGGCAGTCGATATTCTAAAAGGATCAGGCGAGAGCTTCGAGTATCCGGTCTCCTGGGGGATGGATCTGCAGTCGGAGCACGAGCGGTATCTCACCGAGCGCAAGTTCAAGAAGCCGGTGATTGTCTACGACTATCCCCTGGAGATAAAGGCGTTTTATATGCGCGTCAACGATGATGGCAGAACTGCGGCTGCCATGGATG
>CAYPBX010000227.1:0-5017 GCA_964409075.1 uncultured Candidatus Obscuribacterales bacterium | reverse complement strand
AGCGCGTCTACAATGCCGAGCTACCGCCCGACTACCAGGCGCTCGACTGACCATATAGGCAGGCAGAGCGCCAACCCAAGGAGATCCAGCCCGGCCCGGACTGCGGCAGATATGAGCCTGCCGTTGGCAGACGCCCGGTCCTTGAGACATAAACATTCACTGCCGGGCGTCTCCGTTCACCGGGCGAGCGGCTGTATGGTGCCTCGCAGCGAAATGCGTGGCAAGCCGCCTCGGCACCATACAGCCCCCGCCCTGACCACGACAGGCACGCCCTCCAGTGACCATTTACCTTGAGACGATGAGGCAGGTGAGCGAATATTTGCGCAATCTCGAGGACTGCATTAAAGGTGCAGCTGCCTCAATCGCTTCCTATCTGGACCTTGTATCCTTCAAAATGGTTGTCAATACTCTCAAGAGTGAAGATCCACACGCAGTTAAAAATGCCATCGATCAGCTGGTGAAAGAGAAGCGCCCGGTAGCCATCCCCCCGCTTTACCTTGTCTCCACATCCCATCCAACAGGATGGGTGAGGGCTCAAGCCAAGAAGGGGCTAGCCGAGTTGATAGAGGAGCCTGAGCTCACAAGACTTACCGAAGGAAAGGATGTAAAAGCAGCTCTGGGAGCTCTGATTGAGAAGTTCGGAAATTACCGGGGCTGACACATATGAGCAAAAAATAGCGCCGCCGCCCGGCAAAAGGCCTAGAATGTTCGGCTTGAGGCTTGCCTTAATCATCGCCATGCCGAAACTGTACCAGAGTAGAGCTCAATACCATCTTTTAGCAACGATTGCTGCCTGGAGTCTTGCTCTGCTTGCAGCCGCACCGGCACCATCAAACACTCTTGCACCCTGCCCGGACATGACCTTGCAGATACACGGGCCTCGGCCAGCCGAGGCTGCGGCAGGACAGCAGGAGCGCAATCAAAATGGCAACGGCAGAGTCGAGATCCTGGTTAACGTCCCTCACAGGCGGCGTGCCCAGGAGCACTTTGTAGCCTACCCCTACCCACCCCAGCCGCCACGCATAAAGAAGGCTGTCCAGCCGCTTCCAGAGGAGAAAAAGGCCCTGACAGACATGCTTCTTGCCAGTGGCTACCGCTTCCGCCCATCACCGCGCCAACCCCTTCCGGTGGCTGGCGCTGGCGCTATGCCTTCAATGCTGCCCTCAGGCATCAGGGCGGGAGCCTGCCCCACACCTTCATCCAGGAGTATCCCTGGGCAAACTCTATGTACAGATATATCAAGCCAGAGATTAACCGTCTCAACCAGGCTGAGGAGGAGAGACAGGCTCGTTATGTCGTTGCTCAAGCCGAGTGGAAGCGAAATTACGCCGATATGGAGAGCGCTGCCCTGAGAAGTGGGCTCGGTCCGGTGGAGGTACCCACAGGTAGGCTCGGAAACGGTCTGGCTGAGCTGAGTCCCGGCACATGGTGGATAGCAGGCACCCGGCAACTGCCTGGGCTCACATACTACTGGCAAGAGCCGGTGACGGTGAAATCCAGCGCCACGGCATCACTTGCACTGACAGAGAGCAACGCGCTGGTTATTGAAGGCGGCTGGTGAAAGAGCGTCATCCCACCAGCTGTACTACCACATGAATGAGCGGCTTCGCCTGCAGTCGCTGACGCACCATCCTCGCTGCCGTTTCCCTCATGGCTGCGCGCAAGGCGTTGAGATCAGAGTTAGAATTCCCCGCCGCCAAACGGGCTACTTCACCAAGGGCGTCCACCAGCTCGGCGCGCACCTTCTCCCATTCAGCCGAGCGTAAAAAGCCGGCAGCACCCGCCTCAACCTCAGGGCCAGAGACAATACTCAGTCCCTCATCCACCGTCACCGCAATTGTGAGCACGCCTTCCAAGGAGAGTGAGCGGCGCTCGTTTACCGAGTAGCTGGTTACGCGTTCGCCCTGATCGCGATTGAACAGTACAGCCTGAGCCTCGATGCTTCCGGAGACAGAAGCCAGGCCATTGGCTACCTCGAGAATCTCACCATTTCTCAAGGGGAAGACATTCTGGCTATCGATCCCCCACTCGACGGCTAGTTGCGCGTGGTGCATGATGTGTCGTCCTTCTCCCAGAGCCGGCACGAAAAACTTGGGTTTGATGACCGAAAGCATGAGCTTCAGCTCCTCGCGGCTTGCATGCTTGGAGACATGAACTCCGGCTCTGGCACCACCGGCAACAGACACGCCCACAGACAGAAGCTGGTCGAGAACGACAGCCATCTGCCGCAGGCTGCCAGGTGGTGTGTCAGCACTGTAAATGATCGTGTCCCCCGGCCTCACAATCAGCCCTTCACTGCGGCCCCCAGCAAGATCGGACAGCACAGCAAAGGGATCACCCTCACAACCGGTAGCGACAACCAGGACAGACCGATCCTCAAGCCGATCCATGTCCCCCAGGCAGGACTCGAGCCTGCGATCGTAAAGAAGATTCCCGGTGAGGGCTGACACAAGCGCTGTCTGCAATAGAGTCTCACCATAAAGCACCACCGACCTACCAACCCGACCGGCAATATCAAAGAGGATCTGCAGGCGGTGCGTATTGGTTCCTGGCATAACAACAATCACCCTGCCGGCGGCCTGAATTATGCGCCTCTCCAGACTTGGAATTACAAACTTCTCCGAAGGCGTATATCCGGAATTCTCCACACCGGCAGAGTCGCTGAGAAGCAGGAGAACGCCCGCATCTCCTGTCTGCGAAAGATAAGAGAGATCCGCCAGGCGGTCGTCCACCGGGGTCCGATCGAGCTTGAAGCTGGAGGTATAGACGACAACCCCTTCCGGCGTGCTTATCTTCAAGGCGCAGGCGTCTGCAATCGCATCATTAACTCGAACCCACTCCACCTGAAACGGCCCGATCTCATAAGGATGCCTGGTCTCAATGGTATCAATGATGGTGTCAGGAAATCTGCCTGTGAGATTTTGAGAGACCAGCGACGAAACAAATCGTGGCGCCATGATACGCGGTATCTTGACATGATTGAGGAGATAGCCGACCGCTCCCGAATGCTCCTCATGCCCGTTGGTGAGAATGAGCGCAGCAATCTTGTCCTGGTGCGCTTCCAGGAAGTTGGTATTGGGCAGGAGCAGATCGACACCAGGGAGGTCCTCGCCCGGGTAAGCAGCTCCAGCATCGACCAGCACAATCTCGCCTGCATGGCAGAGTAGCCAGAGAACCTGTCCCTGCTCGCTCTGACCGCCCAGGGGAACAAGAGATAGCCTGTCATATTTCAGATTGGCCGAACCGGTTACAATGTCTGCCATGAGATCAAAAACTCGACAGTACCACCTTATTGTATATGGCACAGACAAACAGCACGATTTCGGCAAACTAAGGAGAAAGTTTTAAACCAGCATGAACTTCCAGCATGAGATCGGCAAGCTGCTCTCCCCGTGCTCGACCGAGCCAAGCCTGAAGGATCGTCAGGCAATTGCCTACACCCGGGCAGGAATAGTCAAGACTGTCACTTATCACCAGCTTGAAGAGATTGTCTTGCGCGCCCAGGCGGCGCTTGCCACAACCGGTGTCCAGCCCGGAGACACTGTGGTCGCATGCTCGGCGAATTCAGCAGAGCTTGTAGCCACTCTCTTCGCAGCCTGGGCTCTGGGAGCGCTGGCAATCCCTGTCGACTACCGAGTGACGCCCGCCGAGCTTGCCAACATCACGGAAGCCGTCTCAGCCAGGGCTCTCTTTCTTGCCGATGATGCAAGAGAGATATCCGCCTCTCTGCCCATAATCGAGGCCGGGACGCTAGCCGATCTGCAGCCTGCCGAGCGCACCACCTGCCGACACAAGCCCGACACTCCAGCGCTGGCAATATTGACCTCCGGCTCCACGGGACGTCCCAAGGCAGCAGTGCACGACCTGGGCTCCCTCCTGCAAAATGTGCTCGAGCTGTCCGAGATCTTCAAGCTCTCACGGGACACCAGCGCGCTCCTACCCCTGCCTGTGAGCCACATCTTCGGGCTTGAGGTTCTTTTGGCAACGCTGTGCGCCGGAGGTACTGTAATCTTCTCAGGATTCCGTGGCGAGGAGTTCATCGAGCAAATACGCCGCTTCCGCCCGACCTTCGTCGTCGGCGTGCCAACCATATACAGTATCATCACTGCTGCCGAGGCATTGCCTGAAGAGCTGAAGTCAGTTGAGACATATCTGTCCGGCGGTGCTCCCCTGCCTGAGTCTCTAGCGCAAGAGTTCAAATCCAAGACAGGACGGCAGATTATTCAGGGCTACGGCCTGACGGAAACTAAGATTGTGACTGTCAATCTCGCTGGTCCTGTGCTATCCATAGGCCAACCGGTGCCATCGGCTACCATTGAGATTCTTTCGACCGCTGGCACAGCTGTCGGTGACCGATGGCAGGGCGAAATTGTCGTCTCGGGACCGATGCTGATGAAAGGATATCTGGGGCAGACCGAGGAAACAGCGAAAAGCCTGAGAGGAGGACGTTTCTTCACCGGGGATATCGGCTACATGGAGAATGGCAATCTCTATATCTCCGGACGCTCGAAAGAGCTCATCATCGTCGCTGGCACCAACGTGTTTCCCTTCGACGTGGAATCCGTGCTCAGACAACATCCGCAGGTCCACGAAGTCGCCATCGTCGGAGTGCCGCATACAAGGCTCGGACAGGCAGTCAAGGCGGTTGTCGTCGTCGGACCTGGACCTTTGAGCGAGGGGCTTTGCGCAGGCGGGCAGCAATTAAGGCGAGCGGAGAGCGAGCTCAAGGCCGATCTGCGCCGTTTCTGCCGCGACAAGCTCAAGCGCGAGATGCAACCGATGCTGTGGGAATTCCGCCCGGTCTCCTGCCCGCTGCCGAAAACACTCACCGGAAAGATCGACAAGAAACAACTGGCAAGCACGACAACATAAGATCCTCCGTATGTCATGCCCGTGGAGCGCCTCATACAAAGAAGCGACCTGTCAGATTACTGCCGGCTCGCGGTAGGCTCCGAACTCGGCGCGCAGTACATCTGAAATCTCGCCGAGAGTCGCGTAACTTTTCACCGCATCGAGC
>CAYPBX010000226.1:0-5024 GCA_964409075.1 uncultured Candidatus Obscuribacterales bacterium | reverse complement strand
ACGGCCGATGCGCCAGCCCGGATGTAATCATATGCATCGGCACCGGAGCTAATTCCGCCTGCGGCCAATATTACCTGCTCCTTCGCCTTGAGAGAATACACCCTCTGACACAGTTTCAAAGATAGTGCCTTGAGCGGCGGCCCGCTCAACCCGCCCGGACCGATCGTCTTCAGCACCGCGGCTGGTGTCTTGAGCTCGTTGCGTTTGACTGTAGTGTTCGAGCAAACATATCCAGCGAGATTGTTTCGGCAGGCAAGCTCGACAACCTGCTCTACAAAGGCGGGCGGGGAGTCGGGCGAAAGCTTCACAAACAGAGGCACCTGCCTCTCATTCAGCTTCTGGACCTCGGCAAAAAGCGCCTCCAGCTCAAAGACCTCCCTGATTAAGCCATGTTTGGTATTGGGGCAGCTGGCATTGAGAGTGAAATATGCTATCGGCAGATCTCTAACAACGCTGAAAGCTGACACCATATCGGCCACAGCTTCATCTCCAGATAGATCGGTAAGAGTTGTCCTGGCTATGTTCAACCCCACCGGCAGCGACAACCGGGCGGCCGCCAGGCGCTCGGCAATCGCCGTGGCGCCATCTCCATTGAGCCCCAGGCGGTTGACGAGCGCCCGGTCCTCAGGCAGCCTGAAAAGCCTCGGTCTGGGATTACCGGTGCTAGGAGATTTAGTCACCGAGCCTATCTCGGCAAACCCGAAGCCAAGGGAAGCCAGAATCTCGACCAGCTGCCCGTTCTTATCGAAACCTGCCGCCAGCCCGACGGGATTGCAGCATCTGACACCGGCGATATCGACAGCCAGATCATCGTCAGGATACTTGAAGAACCGTCCAACCAGGCTAGAGAAAAGGCAGGGTCGCCTGACAATCCGGTGCGCCAGGTCATGAGCTGCTTCAGGATCCAGACAGAACAGCCCGGGTCTGAGCGCCTTCTGGTACAGCAGCCGCACAGCATCAGCTGATGCGCTCATGCTCGTCCCTGTTCCATAACTGACAGCAGTGCCCCATGCCGTTCCCTCGACCAGCACCAAAGTCCCGGTCATGTGCTGGGAAAGTCTGCCGGTTCATACCTTCAAGCATCACAATACTTCAATACGCCCTTTTCAAGATCCGCTGTAACATGTTAGCCGGACAGATAGGCGACTGCCAGATGCGGACAGGAAATCAAGGGGCAGGAGTTGCCACCGTGCAGCTGAAGATTCTATGGGACCCGACAGCAAGCAGAAGGGGAGCGCACCGGACAGAGCACCCGGCAAGGAGATCTTCGCTTGGGCCATGTACGACTTCGCCAACTCCGGCTATACCACGGTGGTCTCAACCGCCATCTACAGCGCCTATTTTGTCGAGTATGTAGCCAGCGCCAGCGCCGAAGGCAGCGGTCAGGCAACTCTGCTGTGGGCAATCACTGTGGCCGTATCGAACCTGCTCATCGTCGTTACCGCTCCAGTGGTTGGTGCTATTGCAGACTATACGGCCGCAAAGAAGCAAATGCTTGCCGCCACTACCATCGGTTGCATCCTTTTCACCGCCCTCCTTTCGCTTACCGGACCCGGGCTCCTTGTGCCAGCAATGATCGCCATCGTCCTGGCCAACTTGATGTACGGCACCGGTGAGGATCTGATCGCCGCTTTTCTACCCGAGATATCTCCGGCCGAGAAAATGGGCTCCACCTCGGCACTAGGCTGGACGGTTGGCTACCTGGGCGGCCTCGCAACGCTCGGGCTCTGCCTGATCTGGGTGCGCCAGGCAGAAGCGCAAGGCCGCCAGAGTGTCGATTTCGTGCCAGAAACCATGCTCATAACAGCTGCCTGCTTTGCCATCGCAGCCACACCAACCTTTCTCTTCCTCAAGGAGCGCGCCCGGGCGCAGCCCAAACCACGAGGAATGTCATACCTGCGCATCGGAGCCGAGCGCTTAAGACACACTCTGGCTCAAGCAAGACAGTTCCAGGATCTGTTGGGCTTCCTGATCACGCTGGCACTCTACTCTTGTGGCTCATCTGTTGTAGTCGTCCTGGCTTCCGTCTACGCGCACCAAGCCATTGGGCTGACAGAAACCGAGACAATCAGCCTCATCCTGATGGTCAATCTAAGCGCAGCTGCAGGAGCAGCCGTTGCCGGACAGCTCCAAGACAGGATCGGGTCCGTACCCACCCTGGCGATTACACTTATCATCTGGTTTGCTGCCATCGTCACCGGAGCAGCAGCGGCGGGAAAGGACAGCTTTCTCCTTGCCGCCAACCTGGCCGGGGCAGCAATGGGCTCGAGCCAGTCGGCAGGGCGAGCCTTAATCGGACAGCTTGCCCCCCGAAGCCGGTCAGCTGAATTTTTCGGGCTCTGGGGGTTGACCATAAAGCTAGGCACAGTTGCCGGGCCTCTCTCTTACGGGCTTATAGCCAGCCTGACCGAGGGCAACCACCGCGTAGCGCTCGCTGCCACGGCGCTCTTTTTTGTCGCCGCACTGGTCAGCCTTTTCACAATCGATGAGCAGCGCGGTAAACTGGCTGCCTTTAGAAATCCTGAATAAATAAACATCCTCGGACTGGCAGACATTGCCTATCTGAGAGGATCCCTACTGTCCACCGCAGGCAGTGCGCGCATGGTGTCTACCTTTGCTGCGGTTGCCATGACAGCCATCGCTATAATCTCTCTCTCTCCTACCGCTCTACGCGCAAGCCTTTCTTCATCAGCTTTGACTGCTTAGCTATCATTGCTGGCTGTGTCGCCGGTGCGCTTGCCGTATATGTTATGCACTGGCTACTGGCAACTAGGAGTACAGATGCCTGACGCTTGTTAATCGCTGTCTGAGTCATCATTATCCGCCGCTTTTGGCAATTTAAGAAGCAGTAAACTGACTTTCACAATTGAGCAAAATCTGTTAATGTGTTCGCCTGTAGGGTAGTTATTACTATATGACAAACAACGATCATCCGTTGTGATTGAAGGGGGGAGTTACAGCATGCCCGAAGAAAGTGCGCTTGAAAGCAGAATTGCAGAGCTGGAGACAAAGCTCGAAAGGCAGGGTAGATTCACTCGGACAATTACGGTCATTTGCACGGCCGCTATACTTGGTACACTTTTTTATATATTCACCCAGATTTTTATGGCTCTACCTGGGGTAATAGTTGCAAATCAGATGTCCAACCTGGAATCCATTGTTTTGCAATGGAACGCCATCCAAGCCAAGACAAAACAAGCCGGTGGACAACCAGCAGCCCAGGAGAGCGGTTCTGCAGCTAGATAAACGCCAGCTTTTCATAGCCTTGCTTTGCCTCGGCTTTTGTCGCCTGTGGTGACACGTTTAGTTTTGGGTTTGACAGGCCGGCGACAGGTTTCACATACCCGCCGGAGGCTTTCGGGCTGAATTGAACGATACGGGCTGTCCTCAACTGGCAACCCGGCAGGTGTGTTCAAGCCGGCAAACCATCCATGCAAGCTCTAAAATAGCTTGCATGTTACCAGTGGCAGCCAACACAAACCTGGTCGGAACCTCTGGCTGCTCTTCCGGATGGTAGATCGGCGTTGCCACGTTAAATGATATTGCGCCCCGACAAAAGAAGGATTACTCTGGGCTCGCTCAGCTTAGCCTACGATCAGCTGCGTGCCTGGTATCTGGCCCGCCTGCGCCGAGCTGCAATCCAAGAGGCAGCCAACCTGACGCCTGTGCGCCTCATTAAAGCCGATAAAGAGGTGCTGGAGACACTCATTGCTCAGAAGTCACGGTATGCTCCCGTACTCACGGACACCCAGCCTGCTGGCCAGGGGCTACTTTTAGGCGCCTTTCTCCTCTGGCTTACCGGCGTCGCCGCTGTAGCAATTTTGGCAGCCAGATCAGAAGGCTCATCCATAGCCTGGCCGGCAGCAGCAGCTGCCATCTGGTCGGCTGGACTGGCCGTCCTGGTCCATAAGGGACTGACCAAACCGCTAGCCTTTCTCCTGGAGAGGCTGAAGCTCACGCTGCCGGGCAGCTTCAGCTTCACTGGCCAGGGTAGATCGGTGACCGGGTCCGTCCACCGGCTGATCCTAGACCTGTCAGAGCAACTAGAGGAGGCAGTCGAGCGCGAAATCGCCATATTCGACTTTGCCGGTGAGGTAGTGGCTTCAGTGGACAGCCAGGGCCGATTTCTGGCCGTCAACCCCACATCTTTTCGACTCTGGAGCTACGTACCGGATGAACTTCTCGAGCGTCCAGTCATCGATCTGATTGTAAGTGAGGACAAGGAGAAAACAACCAGCGCGCTCGACAAGGCGCGCGTAAGCAAATCTCCGGTCAGCTTCGAGAGTCGCTTGAGAACCAAGCCGGGCATTGTCATTGACATGGGCTGGTCGGCTGAATGGTCGGAGACCGACGGGCTTTTCTTTCTGGTCGGCAGAGACGTAACCGCCGAGCAGGTTCTCAACCGGCTCAGGCAGGAGTACATCGCCATGGTCAGCCACGACCTGCGCTCTCCCCTGACCGCCATCTACGGACAGCTCCGTCTCCTGGCCTCCGCGCAGCTGGGAGAGCTACCAGATAGAGCCTTTCAGTCGGTAAAGACTGCCGAGAGGAACGCTGAGCGTCTCCTCGAGCTAGCCAGCGATCTGCTTGATGTAGAGCGGCTTGAGGCTGGCAAGCTGGATGTTCAGATAGAAGAGATTGATCTGGAGCCGATCGTACATGAGGCAGCAGCAGCCATTCGCCCACACGCCCACCAGCGCCAGCTTAAGATTCAGGTAACCGCCCAGAGCACGACAGTCATGGCCGACAGGCGCAGAACCTTACAAGTACTCATGAACCTGCTTTCCAACGCGGTGAAGTTCTCGCCTGCCGGATCGGCGGTTTCAATAGTCGTCGAAAAAGGTCCCTCGCATACCACCATAAAGGTCAGCGACTCGGGTCCCGGCATACCCATACAGTACCAGGAGACGATCTTCGAGCGCTTCCGCCAGTTTCGCCCGGTCAAGAGTCAAAGTGAGTCCGGCAGCGGTCTGGGACTGACAATCTGCAGAGGGATAGTGCAGCAGCAGGGCGGTTCCATTGGC
>CAYPBX010000225.1:0-5026 GCA_964409075.1 uncultured Candidatus Obscuribacterales bacterium | reverse complement strand
CCTCGATTCCGTCCTCCAGCTTGAGACGATCTACCATGATCTCCAGGTGCAGCTCTCCTTGGCCTGCAATCAGCAACTCTCCGGTCTCAGAATCTGTCCTCACCCGAAAGCTCGGATCATCCAGCGCCCTGGAGGCAAGCGCGCTGCTCAGCCGGTCTAGATCATCTCGAGACGATGCCTCAACCGACTTGGAGATCACAGGCTCAGGCGCGTGGATGGACTCAAGCAGAATTTGGCAGCGCTCATCACACAAGGTATTGCCCGTGGTGCTGAGCTTGAGCCCGATCAGGACGCCGATATCACCGGCGGCAAGAACCTTCACATCCGTGCGATTGTTGCCCTGCATACGGACGATGCGGCTCACGCGCTCCCTGGTCTTACGACCCGGATTCCAGACATAGCTGCCCGAGGCGATCCGCCCGCTGTATACGCGGGTGTAGAAGAGACTTCCATGCGCCTCGCTCACCACCTTGAAGACAAGAGCAGCCAGCGGCTCATCGCAGCTTGCACTGCGCTCCTGCCTCTCGCCTTCGCCGTTGACTCCGGTCACCGGTGGCACGTCCAAAGGCGATGGCAGGTAGTCGATGATGGCATCGAGAACAGGCTGAACAGCCTTGCTCTTGAAGGCAGAGCCGCAGAGCACGGGGACCAGGCGCAAGGAGATCACCGCCCTGCGCAAGGCTTCCTTCAACTCCTCTTCTTCGATCGCCTGATCGTCCAGGTAACGCGCCAGGAGATCGTCATCCGTCTCCGCAACCGCCTCGACAAGCTTGCGTCGCCACTGCCGGAAGCACTCGCGCTCCTCCGGGAGCAGGTCACGGGCGGCAAACGTTGCTCCCGTCTCATCGTTACCATCCCAGATAAGCGCCTTGCCTGAGAGGAGATCAATTACCCCGTGGAAGTTGCTGCCGCTGCCTACCGGAAGCTGCAAGGCCACTGGCCTGGAACTGAGCGGTGACGTGAGCTCGGATGAGATGGCATCAAAGGCGCTCTGCCAGTCAGCTCCGGTTGCATCCATCTTGTTGATGAAGATGATGCGCGGCACCCGGTGCTTGTTGGCCTGCCGCCAGACCGTTCGCGTCTGCGGCTGAACGCCGCCCTTGGCGCAGATGACGAGCACGCCACCATCGAGCACACGCATGGAGCGCTCCACCTCCATGGTGAAGTCGACGTGCCCGGGCGTGTCGATCAGATTGATTGCAACGCCGCGCCAGTGCGAGGTGACCGCAGCCGAGCAGATGGTGATGCCACGCTGGCGCTCCTGCTCCATGAAGTCCGTTACTGTATTGCCGTCATCGACATCGCCCATCCTGTGCGTCTCGCCGGAGAAGAACAGGATGCGCTCGGTACAGGTCGTCTTTCCAGCATCGACATGAGCAAAGATGCCCATGTTTCTGATGTTGTGCAGCGCATGCTGCACTGCTTTCATGTCAGACATTGTCATAGCTCCTGAGAAAAGGCGGCGGTAGCTACGCCGCGACTTGAAGAATCAGAAGCTGTGACCCTGCACCGCTGTCGTCAACAGCAAGCCCCGGACGGCAATCAGCCAGTCCGGGGCAAAAGCAGGGCCACAGCACAACATGTGCTCAGTGGCATGGTTCTATCTCCTCATCACTGAGTTTACGAGTTTCGTCTTGAAGAACGGAGTGGATTGGGTCTGCGCGGTCGGCGCGGGCCGGGTGCCGGCTCTCTACGCTCGGACGAGCTGCACCACCCATGCAGGAACGTTCGCCAGGCAAACCTGACCAGATTCTCGGCCAACTTCAGCAGAGCCATGAAGATCGTCCCAATCAAGTCGAGGAACGCTTTGATCACCGGCTCCGGCTTTGCCCCTGCCATCAGGCAGAGAATCATGATCAGAAACATCGACAGCAGGATTGCCGAAAGGATTTGAGTGAAGATGTTTTCCATCAGCTGTTAACCTCCATCGAAAAAGTCATCCTTTGATCGCCAGAGGTCGGGCAGCCTGAGCTGTCCGACCTCTGCTAATCTAATTCCCCCGGCACCCGGTTTCTCCAGGAAAGTCAGAACTGGTGCTTCTGTTTGAGCTTTCTGTTGATTACGCTTTAGGTGTGTCCATGGGGAACATATCTTCCAGCCTAGGATAACAACAGTCTCTTCGCCAAACCGCCTGAAGAATCATCCGTCGGGGATTGGTAATGAGGTACGTGAACGTCGGACTCTCCCTAGCTCAAGGAGCAGCCGATCTTTTACCTGGTCAGATGCAGAGTCTCAGGACAGTTGAAGTGAGCCCGGCGCTGACTTCGTATTTCCCCCATGTAAAGCCGTCTTCGCCAATCGTGCAGCTCAAACATGGGTTAGAGGAAAAAAACCATATCGATGAGCGGCTGCAGCCAGCCCACGCTAGTGTCCTGTCCGCGAAGTCCCTTTAACTATGCAGAGTCGTTCTAGCGCGAGATTCCGCATCCGGAGCGCATCTGATAAATCAGCGCATTAATGAGACAGAACACTAGCGCTAGGGGCGCGAAGCCAGGGAAACCCTGGGAGCCAGCGCTTCACAGCTCTACTTGAGCACCGGCGTCTATCAGGCACTCGAGCAACCGCCTCTACTGGCTCCCGAAGCGCTGTTACAAAACGGTTGAGAGAATTCCTTGAGCGGTTGCTTTCTCTTGGAAAAGTGTATTTGGATTAAGACATACACATCACTCCCACTGCAGACGGAAGAGGAACGCGGCAGGACAGCTCAATCTAGAAACACAAGTTGTCGTTCCTTTCCTGTCCAGAGGACGGGTGTGGTATCAATGTCTCCAGTCAATCTGTTTCACAACCTCAAACTAAGGAGAACGTAGCATGCACATGCCTCCTGGCCATCCTGCTCTGGTTGCAACCGGATGGTTTACCGAACTGTACGGCCCGTTCGGGGGGTGCCCCGTACAGCTTCTCGGCAGACTTTCCACCGGCGAGCACGTGTACTTCCGCGCACGTGAAGGTAAGGTTACGCTGAGCATCGCCTACAGCGAGGACGATGCCACCAGTCGCGAAGGTCCGCACCTGGCTGACTACCAACTGGGCATGAAGACAACCGAGGACGCGGGACTCCTTCCTCACGACCTGTGTGCGGCCATCGTTTTCGTCTGGGTGGCGGCTTACATGAAGGAGCACCACGACTCCTGCCCGTGCCGTCTGTCCCAGGCGGCTGCCGACAAGCTGCAGGCCCTGGTGGAAACCTACATCATCCGCAGAGAGCTGGACGAGGAAGACACCTCAAAGCTCACCCGGGTGCTGCAGGCAGCAGGCCAGACGCAGCAGTAGAGCCGACCATCAAAGGCTGGAGCCGGGGGCTGATACCCCGGCTCCAGCAGCCGCTTGCAGGTTGAGACGCCTGCGTAAAGCCGACGGCAATCTCGGACCAAGGCCCTCGTAGCTCAGCTGGACAGAGCGCCGCTCTCCTAAGGCGGATGTCGGAGGTTCGAATCCTCCCGGGGGCACTTTAGCTCTACAGACACGCGGCAGCGGATCAGGCGTGCAGGGTGGGTTCCGCGGGGAACCTGGCTGAGGGTAATCCTCAGCCACGCCTGGTCCGGTGCAGAATCATCCTTTTCACATCAGCTGCCTGGTTTTCTTGAGATCGCTCAACTAGCAGGAGTGACAGGGCTGACCAGACAATGAAAGGACCTTGTATGGACCTTTGGAGCATCATAAATGCCGTAGTTTTGCTTTGCTTTGCTGTTCTGGCAGCAGTTGCCGTGGTCTTATATACTTGGTACCGCCAGGCGCTCAGGGAGCACAAGGTATACGCTCTCGCCAGCCTGCGCGCTGCCAAGACAAGCGCGAATCAGCGGGACGGAGTCATTCTTCCCAAGGTCACATCGCTTGCAGGAGCAGTTACGCATTATTCAAGGTGGCATCTTCTGACCAGTCTCCGCCCGAGTGATCAGATCGAGGCTGACATCGCGATGAGGGAGAAGGAGCTTGCCCAATCCCAAGCCAGAGCAAGCGGAGCTGCAGAGAAGCTCCTGCCCATCGAGCAACAGGTACAGGCATCCCTTGCCGAGGCAGCTGCACGACGAGCAGCTGCAATCCAAGATGAACTCAAGTGCCTGCAGGAAGAGCTTGATGAACGCAGGCTTTCGGAGGAGCACGCCGACATCGACGCAGCCTACCCTCGCATCGATCCCGCCTTCCTCGTCCTCTATCGTAAGAAATACTCGAGGGCGCTCACTAGGGACTGGTTCTACACACAAGAGGCGCCTCTCTTTGCTGCCTTCTTCGCTGACGATCCAAACTGCGTCCTTGCTTACAAACGGGAACGCAAAATCGGCGGCAGAGGCAACGAAACAGTTGCGTTGAAGTGCATCTCCAGCAGCAATGGACGTTTGCCGCTTCAGGCCAAGCTGGGAATCGATGAGTCCATCTTCAGTTGCCTGAAAACAACAGGGTCTTCCAACTACTGTTTGGACGGCTACCAGCTCATCGCTTCAGCCGTTTTTCTCGGGCACCTGTCGCCATCAGTGGCAGGGCTTATCGAGAGAGAGCGCGCAAGGTTCATCGAATTCTACCTGGTCACCGAGGCGCCGAATTGGTATCTTCACAACACCCAGCCCTCTGTCCCGGGAGGGTTCTTGCCGGTGCCTGTACCGGTAAAGCAAACACCTCTTGTGCTCGGATACAAGAACAACACTTACTGGCTCCTGGCCGATCAGGACGGTCCTGTATCGGCGCGGCCGGCGGTGGGACACTCAATCTGACGCGTCCCTGCCTACCAGAGCCCAGCAAGACAAGAAGGAAAATCAAACTATGCCAGCCACAACCACGCTCACACGTCCACGCACCGCCTCCGTACTCGAGGAAGAATACCTCGACCTGCCTGCCATCATCGAGCAGTTCAGCGAGCCGGCCGGTCCCGAGTCGCCTCAGCAACTCAAGCGCATCGACATGAGCTTCCTCGGCAGGAGGAAGCTCTCTGCCGACAAAAGAAATCTGGTGCCCTTGTTCGCCATGTTCTCAATCACTGCTGCGGAGCTCCTGTGGGAGTGTTGGATGGTGAGCCCATCGATCATCCCAA
>CAYPBX010000224.1:0-5056 GCA_964409075.1 uncultured Candidatus Obscuribacterales bacterium | reverse complement strand
CCTATCATCGCCCCAATGACAGCGCCGATCAAACAGACGACCGTCGCTCCCACAATGACCACCAGGAGCTTTCGCAGCAGCGAAAGTCTTTTCATATTGCTTTCCCTCCAAATTTCCTACTCTAGTAATGAAACCCCTGGATTAATGCTGGGTTCAAGGGCGCAACCCATGCCTGTACCTCACAAGCCAGCGCTCTCCTAGAGAATGCGCGCATGAGCATCTGCTGCTGCACGCAAAGCATCCTCAGCTGTTTCCGGCAGCCTCAGCCAGGCGACGAGCGGCTGCCAAATGCCCAAGCGCTTCGTCAAGATCGGCGCTCATCTCCTTAAACGATCTCAACCTGCCGGACCGGGCAGCGACAAACTGACATTCAAAGGCTCTGTCGACTTCGGCGCGCACACGCGGGTTGTCTGGACAGCACGCCTCGATGAGCGCGTTGACCTCATCGACCTCCTGTCTGAAGCGGCACCGTTTTCTCTGCACGACAGCAACCAGCTCGGCATTCCTGGCACCGCTCCAAGCTGACCAGAAAAGTACCAGCACAAACAAGACCAGCACTGCTGCAAGCAGCTCGTACATGATGCAACTCCTTTCTTTTAGCCTCCACTTATTCCGGGCTCAAAGCAAAAGAAAGCGCTAGTGCGTCAGCTCCAAGTAGATCCATACAATCAGCACGATTAGCGCGAGAAGGCCCAGAAGCACCAGCGCCAAGACCTTACAACACAGACACATGAACCGCGTCCTATGCTAGAGGCAATGCGCAATCGCTGTAACAAGCACGCCAGAAATTGGGCTCGAAACTGTACGGATCAACGGCGGCCATAGCTATAGACGACGGCCATAGCTATATCTTGCGATGAAAATAAACACACAGAGACCGATGAAAGAAATTATCATGAGAAGCATGGTTATCCACCTTTTGATGAGCGACATGACCTGAGGGCGCGCCCCAGCCGCCAAGAAAGAGAAACATCTGTAAATAAGCCATCGCGCTGCGAACCGCCGGTGACCGAGATGGCCCAGGCGATCGATTGCTAGCTACTACCTGTTTCGGTCAAGGAGATAGAAAAACAAGATGATCAACACCAGGATCCAGAACAGATCCATGTGTCACCCCTTCTTTGATGGGCGATAGGACGAAATCTGCGTATACACAGAGCCGATGGCAACAAATAACGACTCGTCAGCAGTCCGTGGACTACCACCAGTCAAGGAGGTACAAAACGAGGAGCACGATCAAAATGATTGCGATCGCGCTCATGGCACACCTCTTTCTGATGGGCGAGACGACCGTCAATAGGAGTCCGATGGAACAAACACGCAAAACGACTCGCTGGTTGGCTACGAGTAGCAGTCAATTACTTTATGGTAAATGAGGCGAAAGACCACGATGAGCACCGCTCCTACAAAGGCACCGCCTTGCCAGTCCATAAAATTGAGACCTGCAATGCAAAGCGATAACACCAGGAAAATGTCCCAGGCCCAGTAGGCTGGGTGATTGTGAATGTGCCAACCGCTTACACCAGCGAAGAGGTACCGAAAGACAAAATACACCCCCGCACCGACAAACGGGCCACCGCGCCATTCGGGAATGAAGCAGCCGGCTGCCACCAAGGCGATCATGAGCAGCCAGTCGATGATCAGAAAGTAATTCTGGCGTGAGAAGAAAGCCATTGTGACACCTCTTTTGTAATTGCAGCTCGACATTGGCAGGCCAAACGCATCGCTGCTGACAAACTTATCGAGTGCCAGTCAGGGCGGGCCGACATCACCGGCATCCGCAAAGACTGCTGGGATCATCACCGTCACCAAAAGAGACAGCCGCAACGCAACAACCTGCACGACCTGCCCTTCATCCGGAGCGCAGGGAGAGAAGTCTCCTTTCTCTATTCAAACGAGCCTTTTGTGCTGCCTCGCGCACGGACGGATCCTCATCCTTAAGCGCATCGGCAATTAGCTCGGCAGCTTCCGGGCTGTTGAACTGCCCGTAAGCCTCGACAATCTGCCGCCGAACAGCAACGTTACCCTCCTTGTGGTAAGCGAGGGACATGGCCTCGAGGAGCAGCGGCTCATTCTTGCCGACCTGCTCGGCGCCTGATGATCTACTGCCCGCCAGCTGCCCGAAGACTACCGCGGAAGCTATTCTAACTCCTGGGTCCGGATCGGCGATGAGCGTATCGGAGAGCGACTGCACCACGTTGGCATCCACAATCTGCTCATTGCCAGCAAACCAGCGCACCGCATCAATCCTTTCTGCAGTCAGTGGCGACGATAGCTTTGAGATCGTCTGCTGCACAACAGCATCGTTCGGCCGGCTCTGCCCGTCCGAACGCCCGGGCGGAGAAAGGAATCGATCCCCCATCAGCAGCATCAGAACCGCCAGAAAGGCGAGAACCACCAACAGAGTGAGCGTCGGATTGATCATCTTGTCTGCCTTTTTTGCCATGTTATCCGTCCATTTGCGCTAGGGCCTGTGATCTTGACCTTGCGAAAATCCTCACTGACCTCAAGATCATCCAAAAAAACAGCAGCGTATCGAAAGTAGCGAATCAACCGCTGGAGACGGGAGTGGCAAAGCTCTATTTCGGAGACGAGATCGCCGTCCGCATCTGGCATATGCTCGTGCTTTGAAAACTCTTCTTGCGGTGCAGGACCTTTGGCGACTGAAGTGGTTGATTGACACCAGCAATATTAAGGCGAGACAGGGCCGTGAATGGTAGAGGTGGTTAAGCTAATCTGTCTCTTGCTCCACCTGAAGCGTCATGTTTCCCCCTAAAAAGCTGTATGATCGATAGCGCAGTTCCGCTAAAGATCTGATGCCTTAGAGGCTATTAAACAACCTTGGCTCCCGAAGCCCATTACGATCTCGGGAATGAGATCCGCCACAGATTCCGCCGGTGTCAATCATCGATCAACGTAACCGCGTCGCTGGAGTCCTCATGTAAGAGGGGCGACACCATACCTCGCCGTGCGGCGCACAGCATCCTCCGTTCAAATGCGTAGCCGGCGCTAGGGCATTGTCGCACCAGCTATGCTGGTGCCGGATCCTTTCTCAACCATGCAGGATAGCGGCAGCCGCACGAATCTTAGCTGCCGGATCCAGAGACTCGTCGGCAAAAATCTGCCGAATTATGCCAATTCTCTGTTCGGAAAGATCCCGATAAATCAGGTTCCCCTCATGTACCAGTCCGATTGCCTCCGCCCAGGCCCGCAGGTCAGGATCATCCAGTGCTTCCGACAGATCCCCGCCGAAACGCTCATTGACCGTGGCAACAAATCCCTCAGCCAGAGGAGCTGCCTGGATAACCTCCTGCTCAAAACCGATATTTGAAGACGGCAACGCTATGGTCTGCCTCTCAAATCCACTCGCGTCTCCAGGAAACTGGTTGGACTGTTCGTTTGCAGGCCCCCGCCAACTGGCGTAAACAATCTGATCGCTGGTAGCAAGTTCAGGCCTTACCGGCCGCACCCTGCGCCTGGGAGCATAAAGAGGCTCGGGATCGCTATAGCTGTCCATCTGCATGTATCTCTGCCTGTAAATCGGATAATAAGCCAGATTCCACAGCAGAGATCCAGCAGAATATGGCAAATTTCGCAGACTCGCATAGCCGCCGTAGCGAACGGGATTGAACATGAGCCTGCGCGGCGAATAAGAGGAAAACCCCCGACCATATGGTGAGAAGCCATAGTAGTAAGATGCAGCCGGCTGCACGGCATACAGCAAAGCAACAATGGTTACAGGGATGACAAGAGATGACTTCATGTCCCTTTGATACCAGATAACCCTGAGGAAGATCCAATTATTGGAGGGGTTTAATCAGCAGGCAGTTCACGAACAGCGCTTACAACTATATGAATAAGTAGATCAAGCGCGTATGAATATTTGGGCATAGCTCCATAAGAGCCCGAATGTTTGGCTGATCGACCGACGACCAGACCGCGCGGTCTCGATTGTAAAAGAGAAACCAGCCAGCTGACCGGTTTCTCTCTCAACTTAACGACAGACCTCAGCCGATCAACCAGACAATCAACGTCGGCAACGCTACGACGGCCCAGGCAACAGCGATGAAGATCAGACTGGCCTCAGGAGGAACGCCATCGTAGTCACAATCGTCGCCTGTCCGTGACCGCCGCCACCTGGAAACCAGCATAACAAGAGGTTGCACGGCCAGCACGGCTGCAAATGCAGTCACGACTAAGAGAGCAACCCCTGCCAGGTCAGCTGGATCTGGCTTGGCCTGGTCTGCGGCCTCATCCTCCACATGCTGATCACTTTGGCCGGCCGGCTGGTTGAGCGGGTTGAACGGATTAGCCGGGTTAGCCGGATGAGAGATATCGGGAAAACCAGGGAGCTGCGCGCACAGAGGCGCATTCAACAGAAACAACAGCGCAACAGCCGAGATTAGCTTGAGCATATTTCCTCTCCATACTGAGGCCCCAAGTCCATGGTGCCCTACACAAGCCAGAATGCGTCCGGATTACAGAAGCAAAAACAGATGTCCTGATCCAAAAGTAAGGTACGGAAAGGGGTCGAACAGCGACCCCTTTCCGTACCAGGAAAACACGCGATCACAAGCCGGCAAGCGATGTAAGGATCCATGTCCGCGCCCAGGCACCATGCTCGGCAGATTCAAGCAACGGCCTTCACAAACCTCGAGCAGTGGCAAAGAAGCCTAGACTGCCGGGATGAGAGTCCGTTTGCCTTTCTCTTTGAGAGCAGGTGCCTGGGAAATCGCGGACAATAGAGCCGCCGCCTCAATTGGCAGAGGCGCTATGCTTGCTGCCGGATTCCGGCTGACTGGATCCTTCATCTCCCGGTGCAGGCGTAGCATTGGCTGCTAGAGTCAGTTTCGCCTCCTCCCGGAAGAGCAAGATCGAGGCTGCCACGGTGCAGAGACCGAAGACAGCAAACTCAGCCGAGCGATAGAGGGTGAACATGGCTTCAGCATGCCAGCCGAAGTTGCCGCCCAACATATCCCAGGCGGCAAGCTTGCCGGCTGCCAGCAAGAAAGCCAGATAGCCCTGCCAGCGATAGCGCTCGCTGGCGACGCACGAG
>CAYPBX010000223.1:0-5085 GCA_964409075.1 uncultured Candidatus Obscuribacterales bacterium | reverse complement strand
TCTGGGAGAGCTTTTTGCAGATGCGGCACTGGGTGGCGAGGCAAAGGAAGGAATCGCTGCATTTGTAGAGAAGCGGAGGCCCAGGTGGAGCCGGCAATGAGTGGTACCGAATACACCGCCGAGCGATGCATGGCATGGTCAGGATCGTACCGGTCGTCTATTCAGGAAAATAAGAGAGGGCAGCGGTAACAAGTTCTATAGGAACAGGAAGGATCTTAACTGATGGGTATTGGTGCTGTACAAGGCAAGCAGAAACAGTTCACAAAGATCCTGATAGCCAACCGGGGTGAGATCGCCTCGAGGATAATCAGGACTGCCTGCAGGCTCGGCTACCAAACAGTAGCAATCTGCTCTGAGATCGACCGGAACGCACTGTATGTGAGACAGGCCGATCGAGCTATTGCAATTGGCGGCTGCACACCATCTGAATCCTACCTCTCGGTGGAGAAGGTTGTCGGTGCTGCCATTAAATCCGGTGCTGATGCTGTGCATCCAGGTTACGGGTTCCTGTCCGAGAACGCAGAATTTGCTGAAGAATGCTGGCGTGCAGGAATCACCTTCATTGGGCCAGGCGCAGAGGCGATTAGAATCATGGGCGACAAGTCGCGGGCCAAGGAGCTCATGACCAGAGCCGGAGTTTCCTGCATTCCGGGATATCAGGGCGGGGAGCAGGATCTGGACAGGCTCGCCGAAAAGGCGAAGGAGCTCGGCTGGCCTCTCATGATAAAAGCTGCCGCCGGCGGTGGCGGACGCGGACTGCGACTAGTTTGCAATCCCTGTGATCTTCTCGCCTCTCTGCAAGCGGCGCGCACAGAGGCTGAGCGGGCTTTCGGCTCAGGACAGCTTCTCCTGGAGCGGGCCTTGACCAGGGCCAGGCATATAGAGGTGCAGGTGTTTGGTGATCTGTGGGGGAATGTAATTCACCTGGGTGAGCGAGATTGCTCCATTCAGCGCCGGCACCAGAAGATCTTCGAGGAAAGCCCATCTCCAGCTGTCGATGAGGCGCTCCGGGAGGAGATGGGGCAAGCGGCCTGCCGGGCAGCCAGGGCTGTCGACTATACAGGGGCCGGGACCGTGGAGTTTTTGCTCGATGGCGATGGGCGCTATTACTTCCTGGAGATGAATACCCGCCTGCAGGTAGAGCATCCAGTTACCGAAATGGTCACCGGTTACGATCTGGTTGAGTGGCAGATCAACATTGCTTCAGGTTATCCCCTGCCAGTCTCGCAGCAGGAAGTACGCTTCTCTGGACATGCGATCGAGGCCAGGCTTTACGCCGAGGACCCCCGGGAGGAGTTTCGTCCTCAGGCAGGAAGGATCCTTTGTTGGCGCCCTGTCTGTGATGAGCTGGCCAGAACGGATCACGGCTTAAAGCCTGTCGACGAGGTGAGTCCCTATTACGACGCCATGCTGGCTAAGGTTATCGTACAGGGACAGGACAGACAGTCGGCCCTGAGGAAGCTGGCGAGAGCGCTGGGCGATACGGTGATACTTGGCATTAAAACGAACCGGGAATATCTGCTCGATTGCTTAGCTCAAGATAAGTTTCAGGCGGGAACTTTCGACACGGGATTTGTCGACAGCCTCGGTTCTGGCAACGCCAATCCCTGCCCGCAGCCTGAGCCGGAGGTGATGGCTGTTGCTGCGATTCTGTTTGTCAGACTGGAGATGACTGATTACGGGGAGCTTACAGGTTGGTCGAACAGTCCAGCGTTTCATCCAGACATGAAGCTGTCAGTAAATGGCGCTTCTCCTCTTGATGTGAGCATAGATTGCCTGGGACCGACAGACTTTCGTTTTCTCAGTAATGGTGCAGAATCCAGGTTGCAAGTTCTGAAGATCGACGAGCGCTCTGCTGTACTGCAGATTGATGGTATTCAGCAGAGGATATGGTATGCACTCAGTGGTCGCGACTTGCATGTGAGCATGGCTGGGCGATCGCATGTCGTCACTGACGCCACTTTCAACCTGCCCAGCCCAGCAGAAACAGCAGACGGCGGCGAAGTTTCCTCTCCCGCCAGCGGTCTGGTTGAATCCGTCATGGTGGTTGCCGGACAAGACGTGAAGAAGGGAGCCCCGCTGTTTACTCTGGACTCCATGAAGTTGCTGCAGACAGTCTATGCTCCAGTATCAGGCCGTGTGTTGAGCGTTCTGGCAGGCAGTGGGCAGCAGGTCAGGGCGAAGGAGCTGGTTGTGGAAATCGATCCCGGCCCGATGGATAGCTCTCCTCCGAAGAGCTCCGTTGCGGCGGTGGTACCAGCATGAATTGCGGATTAATTCCTGCAGATGCGACCGGACTATCTGGCATCTTAGCTGAGCGGATCATCTGGCATGGAAATGGTTCCTCGCGCAAGCGTGGACTGAAGGTGAGTTCGTAGAGGAGAAGTTCGGAGAACGAAGATGAACAACAAGGCGGTAATCACGTGTGCTCTGACTGGAGTTTTGACGGACCCTGCCAAATTCAAGGTGCCGGTGACAGCGGCCGAGATGGCGGTATCAGCCAAGGGAGCGTATGATGCGGGTGCGTCGGTAATGCACATTCATTTCCGACGACAAGAGCCGGGAAAACAGCATCTTCCCAGCTGGGATGCGGAGGTTGCTGCCGAAATTGTTGAAGCAGTGCGGCAGGCGTGCCCGGATGTAATCATAAATCAATCCACCGGTGTTGTCGGACCGGACATCTCCGGACCTGTGGCCTGCATGAGGCGCATACGCCCGGAGATTGCGGCCTGTAACGCTGGCACTCTCAATTATTTGAAGGTAAAGGAAGATGGAACCTGGGCGTGGCCACCTCTTGTCTTTGACAACCCGGTGGAGAAGGTACATTCATTTCTGCAGGCGATGGCGGAGTTGAATGTGGTGCCGGAGTTCGAGTGTTTCGATACCGGTATTGCCAGATCGGTGGAGCTGTACAGGCAGGTGGGTCTCTTCTCGGGAACACCCCACTACAATTTCGTCATGGGTGTGGCATCAGGCATGGCTCTCTCCAGGAAGCTTCTTGCTCTCCTTGTTGAGGACATCTCCGGAGACTCCCTCTGGCAGGTCACTGCAATAGGGCGTGAGGATGTCTGGCCGCTGCACGAGGCGGCAGCGGAGCTCGGCGGAAATCTGCGCACTGGGCTCGAGGATACCTTCTATCTGCCTGACGGCCGGAAGGCAGATAGCAACGCGGAGCTGGTGGAGGCTCTTGCAGACTGCGCGCGGCATGCAGGGCGCAAGATTGCCAGCCCAACCGAGGTGAGAGAAATTCTCGGCACTGCGGTCAGATCAGACACTCTCCAGCGTGCCGGCCTGTAACATTCAGGCGCTGACCGAGGCTTGCTCGGGAAGGCACCATCAAACCCCGCCCTTAAGGGCGGGGTCTCCTCGTATCGATCAGTGCTCTGATATCCCGAGCGTGTGTGTTGCGAAGAGGAGTCGTGACAGTTTCTTGACCTCATTGACGGCTGTCATTGTGATACCCTTGCCTGCACTTCTGGAGATTGCAATTGTGATTCTTGGTAAGGAAAGTGGAGGAAGATACTGATGAAAGACTTAAAAGCGTTGCTCGCAACCGTTGCAGGGCTCTTTGTAGCCGGGTCTATGGCCTTTGCTGCAGAGCCCAGGATTGAAGCTTCGGTTGATATTCAACCGACAGCAAGACTGTCTGCAGATGAGAAAGTTTCCCTTTCGGTGGCGGCAGGACAGATACTGAATCATGTCAACAAGGCTAGAGAGGCATTGTCTGATAACAACAGGACTTTTGCTCAACAGAATGTAAACAAGGCAATTACTCTGGCTGAGACGATTCAAACAGCTATCCCGGATGTGAAGGTATCAACCGAGATCAAGACAGAGAAGAAAGACTACAAACACACCGAGATGGTGAAGCCGCTGGTGGTGCCAGTTTATGAGGAGCTGAATCTATTGACGCTCTTTGAGCCTGTCAAGCGTGCCAGGAAAGAGGAGAAGATTAGAAAAGGTGGGCTGGTGTCCGATGTGGATGTGCTCGTGAGCCGGGCCCTGCTTGATGTCGGCTACAGCCAGAAGATGCTGAAGCGGGCTAAGCTGTCGCTGGATCAGGGCAACCCCAAGGTCGCCAGCGGATATCTTGGCGACATCCAGTCAAATGTAATTCTGGAGCAGGTGGCAGCAGACTTCCCGCTCAATGAAGCGCAGACAAACATGCTGCTGGCCAAGGGAGCCCTGGAAGACAAGAGATATGATGCTGCCAGGTCTTACCTTGAGAAGGCCAGCGATGCTCTAGAGCGTTTCGCCAGATCTGCCGGTGAAAACACCCAGAAGGCAGTAGGCGATATGCGGGCTGAGATTAAGAGCATGGCCAACAACCTGGCTCAGAAAGATGAGGTGGCCAGAGAGAAAATCACCACCTGGTGGGACAATCTCTCCGGCTGGTTTCAGCAGAAGTCTCCCTGGGTAGCAAGGCAGAAGTAAGCTGATATTTTAATAGCCATGGCAGAGGGACCTAGAGATAGGTCCCTCTGGTTCTCTTAGCCCATCTGTCCAGGCGCCAATTTGGTCTGTATATATTCAGCCAAGAAGGGACAAAGGCTGTTCAGGCGACCAAATCAGACAAGGAACGCCAGGAGCTGGCAGCCAAGATGCATGCGCGCCTGGAATCCCTGGGCATGTATGTCGCCTTTGATGCGCAGGACGGCTTCCATCTGGGTATGTACGCCCACGGGCTGACGGAAGGTTATTCCATTCAGATCCCGCATGAAAAGGGTGAGGCGATCACGGCATGGGTGCTTCGCGGAAAGAAGTATTACGATCCTGACTTACTTCATCTGCCGGTGATCGTCCATGGCAAAAGTGAGGTGCAAATCGATGTCTCTGCTGCTATCCGCGGACTACACCGCCGCCTGATTCAGAAGCATCTGAGTCATCGCATTTGAACCCGACTCTATCGCCCAGAGCAAGCCAGCCTGTCGATCCTGCCCGTCTCAATCTTCCTGCCGCTGTCGAGAATATACCCCGGAGATGCACTGTTCAGCTTCACGGTTGTCATATATGCTGGATTCAGGTGAACATTTTGGTGTTTGAGCATCCAGCATTAACAGGGGAGGTAGGCAGATGAGACGATTT
>CAYPBX010000222.1:0-5090 GCA_964409075.1 uncultured Candidatus Obscuribacterales bacterium | reverse complement strand
GAGTTCCAGCGCCGGGGAGCGGTGGTTTTTGATTACGGCAACAACATAAGACAAATTGCCCGTGATTCAGGCATAGAGAACGCTTTTGATTTTCCTGGCTTCGTACCGGAATTCATCCGACCGCTCTTCTGCCAAGGCAAAGGACCCTTTCGCTGGGCAGCGCTCTCGGGTGATCCTGCCGACATCGCGCGGCTGGACGAGGCTCTCCTCGAGAAGTTCAGCGACAACAAGCCGCTTGTGCGCTGGATTGAGATGGCCGCAAAAAAAGTCAAATTTCAGGGGCTGCCGGCGCGCATCTGCTGGCTGGGCTTTGGCGAGCGGGCTGCCATGGGCAGGATTATGAATGAGCTGGTAGCCAAACGGGAGCTTGCCGCTCCTGTGGTCATAGGACGCGACCACCTGGATGCCGGGTCGGTATCATCGCCCAACCGCGAGACAGAAGCGATGAAGGATGGAACGGATGCGGTGGCCGACTGGGTCTATCTCAATGCGCTCATAAACGCGGTAGGCGGCGCAAGCTGGGTATCGGTGCATCACGGTGGCGGAGTCGGCATCGGCTTCTCCCAGCATGCTGGCATGGTAATAGTGGCCGATGGCACCGAATCCGCCACCAGGCGGCTTGAGCGCGTCCTGACGACGGACCCGGGCATGGGCGTTATCAGGCACGCCGATGCTGGTTACGATGAGGCGATTGAGTTTGCCCGCCAGGCAGGCATAAGAATCCCCATGAAAGTTAACGGCGATTAAATTAGCAATCACCAACAGTTAAACTGCTGGCCCTACTAATCAAGATATGATTACCCGGGCATTTGCAGGCGGCAGTCGACCTATGGGGCGGCTAGTACAGAAGTTCGGTGGATCATCCATTGCCAGCTCAGAGCAGCTCAGGCGCGCTGCCGAGCTGACTATGCAAGCACATACTGAGGGGCATGAGGTTGCCGTTGTGGTCTCAGCGATGGGCCGCACAACCGACCACCTGATCTCCCTGGCCGAGGAGCTCACGGAAAACCCGAGCCCCCGGGAGCTGGACATGCTTCTGGTCACCGGCGAGCAGCAATCCATCTCGCTCATGTCGATGGCCATTCATTGCCTGGGGGGGTCGGCCCGATCATTCACCGGTGGGCAGGCAGGCATTGTCACCGAGGCTTTGCACGGCAATGCCGCAATTAAGCAGATCCACCCCCAAGCCATCGAGTCCTGCCTGATGCGGGGCGAGATAGCCGTTGTGGCAGGTTTTCAGGGTGTTACCAGCAACAACGAGATTACCACGCTCGGACGGGGCGGCTCCGACACCACAGCTGTAGCACTGGCCAGCGCGCTTGCCGCTGAGCGCTGCGACATATACACCGATGTCGCCGGCGTCTACACTGCCGATCCCTTCCTACTGCCCGAGGCGCGCTGCCTGCCGTCGGTCAGCTACGAAGAGATGCTGGAGCTGTCTTTGTCCGGTGCCAAGGTTATGCATCCCAGGTCGGTCGAGGTGGCCATGGACAACCACATGCCGGTCAGGGTGCGCTCCGCCTTCAAACCCGAGGATGCAGGCACGCTCATAACCCACAGCCTGCTGACCCCGGAATACCCTCTGCTTAGCGTCGCCTGCGACATGTCCCAGGCATCCGTCACCGTTGCCTACCCGACCAAGGAGAGCACGCATGCGCTCGAGAGCGTTACGGGACTGTTTGCCCGGCTCGGCGAGCTGGGCGTACGAGTTGACATGATCATGCTGCTCGCCCGCGAGGACGAGCCGACACACGAGCTTGCCTTCACGGTGGACAGGAAGGCGGTTTCGCGTGTCAAGAAGGTTATCGACCTCCACTTTGCCAAGCTGGGAAGAGCAGATGTAGAGGTCGACCTTAACATAGCCAGAATTTCAGCAGTCGGTCGAGGCATTGCCAACAGCCCCACTCTTGTAGCCAGCATCTTCGAAACCCTCGTCAACGAAGATATTCCTGTATCCATGGTCGCGACAGGCGATCTCAAGATAAGCTGCGTGCTGCCGGCCCGCTTTGCACGTGAGGCCGTTCGGCTCATTCACAATCGTTTCGGGCTGTCACGAAACAGGCCAAAATCTCTGGAATGACCGCTTGCGCATATACGCAGGGTGTATCATTTAACTCCTGAGCCCGGCACATGAGAGGTAAGGAGCATGGCCCGATCTTTAGACAACCTGATCAACAAGTTTAAAGCCAGCACAAAGCAGGCAGCCGATCAGATGAGCAAAGCCGCCAGGGTGGCCCGGATCAAAATGGATATCATGACCCTGACAGGCGAAAGGCGAAAGGAGCTGCAAGAGATTGGGGCGAGTGCACATGAGCTTTATAAATCGGCCCAGAAAATCGACGGCAGCTCTCTGGTGAGGACAGTGGCCGACAACTTGAGCAACATCGAGCGGATAGACAAGAGGGTTGAAGAGCTGGAAGGCGAGATTAAAGACCTGCAGCAGCAGATGAAGCACACAAACGGGGCAGAGGCGGATATCACCGACGCTGAGGTCACCGAGGTCAAGCCGAAAGACAAAGACAGATCTGAGTCTGGCGAATCAGCAAGCAGCTAAGCAAAAGCAACCTCACCTGAGACCGTGCCAGTCCCCAAGGGAGCTACTGCCGTATAGTTGGCTTTCAGACGGCGCGCCTCCCGCATCTCATAGTCTGTAAGCTGCCCATCGGCAATCTCCCGGGAAAAGGCCTGTGCAAACCCGGTCTTGAACGCTTCTTGCAGCTCGCCGATAGCAAGATGCCGCCCGGCAATCTCAAAGAGATTCGCATGCCGCTGCCCACCGCCTGACTGATCACGGCAACCGCAGAGCTCCGCCATTTTGGTCTGCTCCTGATTTAGAAGGATTGAGCCGTGCTGCAGAACCGCTCCGCCACGTCTGAGCTGAGCGCTGCCGACCATTTTCATCCCACGGTAGTGCAGGTCGGCCGTGGTTACAGCACGGAAACAATCGTAGAGATTGCGATAGGCCCCACCAGTCGCCCCGAGATCTACAGAAACACCCAGAATCTCAAAGGCCCGGATGATGCCGCCGCAGATCTGCCTGTAGGCGGCAGCCACCGAACTGGCGAGAACTGGCTTACCCAACACATCCACGCCTGTCGAACGGCCGACAAAGGAATAGGTGAGGTCATTGAGATGAAGTACGGCGCGCCCGCCCGTGGGCCGGCGCACAACATCAAAACCCGCCTGACGCACCCGCGCAAGCAGGCCATCTGGCAGTCTCTGGCAGCGCCCCAGGGAAACAGCAGGCGGAGAGAAGCCGTATAGCCTGAGCGTGGGGGCAACGAGCCCGATACGATGCGCCTCGAGAACAGCCTCATCGACAGCCATGTTTGTGGCAGCGTCAGCGCGAGCATAGGGCAGGAAACGAAACATCGCCATCACATACGATGGCGTATCACCGGCGGCTTCTCGACCGGCCGATCGCTATAAGATATGGCGCTTGTCAAAACCGGCAGAGCCACTGCAATATGCTCCTTACTGTCGGCGTGGAGGACAGCCACGGTATCCCCTCCCATCAGCCGGCTGCCAACCTTGCCTTTAAGGACAACGCCAACAGCAAGGTTGATCTTATCCTCCTTGCTGGCCCGGCCGGCTCCCATAAGCTTGGCGGCCTCGGCAACAGCCCGGCCGTCAATATGCTTCACCCACTTCTGCCCAGCCCCGGGCACGGTTACAGCCTCTTTGATCCTGGCTGCCGGCATTATTTCAGGATTTTCAATCACTGAAGCGTCCCCACCTTGAGCTATCACCATCTGCCGGAACTTATCCAGGGCGCGCCCGGACTCGATTGTCATAAGGAGAATCTGCCTTGCCTCGGCTTCCGACCTGGCGTAACCAGAGTGAGCTAGAGCCAGCGATCCCAAGGTCAGGCACAGCTCCATAAGATCTTCCGGCCCCTGCCCTTTGAGCGCCTCGATCGCCTCTATTACCTCCAGGCTATGCCCGACAGCAAACCCGAGCGGCTGCTCCATGTCCGTGACCACCGCTGTCACAGGACGGCCGAGCCTCTCTCCCACTGCAACCAGCGTACGGGCAAGCTCAAGGGCTTTCTCCTGCGTTTCCATGTATGCGCCACGCCCACACTTAACATCAAGGATAATCAGATTGGCGCCAGCAGCAATTTTTTTTGACAGCACCGAGGCAGCAATTAAGGGAATCGACTCCACCGTGCCGGTTACATCGCGCAGGGCGTAAATCTTCCCGTCTGCCGGAGCAAGATCCTCCGTCTGGCCGCCTATGGCGAGCCCGATTTCGCGCACCTGATCGATGAAACGCTCAACCGATAGATTGACATCAAAGCCGGTAATTGCCTCGAGCTTATCGAGCGTCCCGCCCGTGTGACCGAGACCGCGCCCTGATAGCTTCGCCATCGGCAGTCCGCAGGCAGCCAGCAGAGGAGCCAATACGATTGTCGTCTTATCGCCGACCCCACCGGTTGAGTGCTTATCGCCCACGTAAGGACCGATGGATGACAGGTCCAGCAGCCTGCCTGAATGAGCAAAGGCATCAGTCAGCTGGGCTGTCTCCTCAAAGGTCATGCCTTTCAAGCAGACCGCCATCAGCCAGGCGGATATCTGGTAATCCCGCACCTGCCCGTTGAGGAGTCCCTGAAGGATAAAGTCAATCTCGCCGCGCGTATGCTCGCGCCCGTTCCTCTTGTCCAGAATCAGATCAACCATCCTCACAGGCATCAATCCCCTAAATCAAGGCCGATCAGCGCCTCTTATATCACATCCTTAAATTTGTCCCCTGGCAAGCGGCTATCTCTTGACAAGATTGCGGTCCATCTGTCATATAGTCACTAGGGAGCGAGGCCAGGAGTTACATAGTACCGAAATGTCGGTCTCCTCCCCTCCTTTTGAAGGATCCCGGCTTTGCCTGGATCCTTCTTTAACCGCTCCGGCGGCTTCGTAGCTCGTCGCCTCCGCTGCCGCCACACTCGCTCCCTGGGCGTGGTATGCAAAGCACAGGCTTATGAGCCTACTCTTGGGCGTCGGCGCCGTCTCCGTTGTATGCTTTGCTAACCGGCTCCGCGCCTGACCTCAGTTGCCGACAGTGCTGCTGCAGGCGTACATGCTCCTCGGTGATCT
>CAYPBX010000221.1:0-5131 GCA_964409075.1 uncultured Candidatus Obscuribacterales bacterium | reverse complement strand
GATCAGGGACCGTTGCCGACCTGCGGACCTTGCACGTCCAAGTGCCTCTACAGGTTCGAGGTCGTGGAGACGGTGCGCGATCCTAAGATCAAATTTGACTTCAACTCATCGATCAACAGAAAGGATCAGCCCGCCTCCGATTCTGCTGCCTGGTTCACCAGGCTTCTGACCGAGCGGCTTATCGGGCAGAGCGAAGTCGATCTTTCCTACTGTCTGGCTGTGCATCTCATCAAGGATCAGCAGCTCTCGACCGACGCGCAGCTCGTTCTTCTCCATAAGGTGCGCAAGGCGCTGGAGAACTTCCAGAAGAGTGACGAGGAAGGGATTGGCCAGGCTGAGCCTCCTCCTGGCGAGGAAGGTGCCCCCGATCGCGCCCAAGCGCCTGCCGTAGCCGAGCCGGCGCCGGATGCTGATCCTGTTGTGCCGGGAGGGACAGGTAGTGTCTGAGGAGAAGGAGGCAGCAAGGGCGAAGAGCACGAAGAAGGCTTCGTCTCGTGCGGTGCGAAAAGGGGTGTCAGGCAAGGAGTCCGGGCGGGCTGGAGCGGCCCGGTCCGCAGCCTCCAGCCTGGCGCAGGGCAAAGATGGCGGTCTAAAAGGGCGCGCAGCCTCGCAGACAGAAGGCGCGACAACAGGTCGTCTCGGCAAGACAGGCAAGGTTTCTGCCAGTACAGGGGCTGGCGTAGAACAGGCATCTAGCAAACAGAGGGAGTTGTTTCAGTCCGGCGAAGGAGCGATTCCCCTGGTTGACGAGCTTGGCGCTGTCGATCTAAAGGAGCTTGTCTTTGGAGCCAAGGGCAGGCTTTTTTTTGCTGCCGGGCGCCTGTCGCCTGTCGCTGAATTTACAGATGATTTTGTGGTGCTGCATGCGCCCGGCAGGCCGCTTGCCGATCCGGAGAAAGATCCGCATGAAGACATAGTCGAGCACGCTGATAAGCAGGGTATTTTGCTTGATGATCTCGGAGAGCGCAAGAAGATTGTCGGCTGTACTCTCGAGGGGCATCAGGTCTACTGGCTTGGCGAGAGGAAACCCGGGACGCTCAAGCATTATGCTGGCTGGATGGATCACCGTGGACGCCTGCGCAAGGTGCTCTATCAAAATCAACCGCTCACAACCGAGGCTGTGTACAGGCTGCGCAATCGTACCCATGACGGCGAGATAGGCGTCTTTCCCGATATTGCCAGCCAGACTTGAATTATGCGCTCCGTCGGCGGCTGCGCCACCTCCTCCGCTTTTGTCTCGCTCGCTGCGGATTCCTGGACCGGAACCCTTCGCTCGCTGCTTGGGCGTCACGTTCGAGAGTCGCTCTGGCTCTTCAGTCCTTCTCCTCCTCCGCGCTCGCACCCCTCGGCTGCGTGGCCCTGGGCCGGGGCTCTCTGGCTCACCCCATAACCGTTATATCTGGGGCGCGCTCCGTGCGCAAAGGCTTCTGGATCTAGCGCCGCGGGCGAGGCTGAAGGCGTATATTAAACGTGCCAATGACAGGGTTCCACGCTGGCCTCAGTGGCAATGGAGTGAGGTTGAACCTTATGTACTCGAAACTATCTCCTGGAGGTCTATAGCGAAAGACTGTAGCTAGGTCAAGAGGGTTCTCGGGATGTGATGCCATGTAATTCCGGAGACGTGCATCCAGCCAGAGTAAGGTGTTGGGACCATTACGGTCATGCTCTTCCTGCAGAACATGCTGCATTTCATCGAGGCACCTTTGGCGCTGCTGGGCGGTTAGTCCTGGTGTCAGCAGGAGTCGCAGGCTTTGGTCGGTGACTAAGAGCGTTGCTGCCGAGGGCTCGGGTGTGTCAACAGGTATAGTTCGAGGCCGGTCGTCGGGCGGCACGGGGCGCTGCTGGTTCATCGGTGGTTGATCCGTGCAAAATAAAGATGGGGCATCTGCTGAGGTTTGAGGCAGCTGTGACGCCTGACTGTAGGTTTGCAAGCGAATATCGCCAAATCCATCATTCCAGGGCTTTCCGCCGTCTGCCGTAGAGGCGGTATCTTCTATGCAGTCCATCATGTAATCCTCGCTGTGAAGTAACACTCGCGCAGAGTCTAGCTTCCCTGGACAGCATAAGCTATGGCCAATCGCGCAAGGCAGAGTGTGCATTTGCGCAGATATCAAATTTGTCTAGTAAGTGATGTTGCGGCCGGCGATGAACCGCTCAACGTAGTACTTCCAGTTCATCAATATTTCTGTTTCGGCCATCTCCTTGACAACGGTCATTGGCAGATCCACGCGGATTGTCTTGCGAGCCCCGTCCTGCCTGTATTCGTGTCGCAGGCAGACGTCATCGAACATCTCGTAGAGGACGATTGTGTGCCAGCGGCCGTCGCTTGCCCTGACCTCGAGTCTGGATGCCAGGCCCGTGTCCGAGGCGATGCTACCAATCTCGACGCGCCTGACCCATTCAGTCAGCTTGTGAATGAGCGCCGGTCTGTCCCGGGGCGCGCTCCGGGCGTCTTCCAGCATTGCAGTGTGTGACATGTTGCTCTCCCTCCGGGCTGAGTTGTCTAAAACCGAGAAAATCTCGCGCTCGAGTCTACCGAGAAAGCTGACAGGATCTGCCTGCTTGTCTTTTACGATTGCCTCGTTGGCAGCCGAGCCAGAGCCCGCACCTGATTCTTGCGAATCCCGATCCAATTCTGTCTCCACCGCCCCTGGTGGAGTCTCGTTCTTTTGTGATTCATCACCTCCTGTTGTTTGATTGCTTATGCTTGCCTTACGAAAATATGGATGGTACTCGAGTGAAGCTACGCCCGACTCGCTTCCGCGAGTTCCGGGACTGTGGGCATGACCGGACTGCTCGAAGCCCGTCATATCCTTGCTGGACATCTGCCCTTCCTCATCTGCCCATCCCCATGCAATAATCTGGTGGCTGGACTGCATCAAGACGTTTGTCCTCACGCTCCAATCGACAGAAACCATGGCTAAGTCAAGTTGCAGTGCTCAAAGTACGTGTCGAACTATCTGGTGTAGCTGTGCTGCCAGCATCTCTGGTTTTCCGGACAGCATGACTTAAACGTAGATCAGCCTGTCTGCTGTTGCCTTTGCTGATACCAATCGGCGCTATCGGCTGAGCACTCTAGCAGGAAAGAGGTCTCTTTCCGTACACGACAATCAGAACCGTTGTTAGTAACCTGGTTCCTCCAGCCCTCCCTGGCTAGCTGATATGTGTCTGGCCACCTCATGATAGGTATGCGGTTTGCGGTTGTCAATACACGATTCTGTGTAAGGTGCTCTGCTCCACTGCATTAGCATGTTAGTCGAAGAGGTTTCTTCCCTGGCGATAAAGGAGTCTGTAGTCTCTCCAGTTTCCGGTGATGTCGTTTATGGATAGCTGCCTGGCGGCTTCCGGCGGCAGGTCGATGCGCATGGTTTTGCGCTCGCCGTTTCTCCTGTACTCGTGACGCAGGGAGATGTCCGCCTGAAGCTCATATTCCAGGATGCGAACCCACCTTTCATGCTCGAGCAGCTCGAGCCCAATCAGGCGTGGACCATCGGGGATACGCCTGGCATCCACCATCCGGCAGGAGCGTCCCAGCTGTTTTATAAGGCGCGCCGCCTGCTTGTGAATCGGGGCTGGTTCAGCAACATATGCCTGTATGGCTTTCGTTCTCTCCAGGCTGCTACTGCTATTGCTCAGGGACTGATCTTGTGCCTGCTGCTGCCTGCGATCGCTCTTGCTCCCACCCTCAAGCACTCCTGCGGCCCTGAGAACTATCTCTAGCACATCCTCCTTGCTTTGCTTATCTGTGGTGTCGGATTGGTTGGCAGGAGTTGCTGGTGGCTTCGGGGACGATGACCTTCTGACAGACTCAGGCGAGGCTATCTGCTCAAATTGGCTGTTGGTCAAGTCTGTGAGTTCTGAGATCTTGGGTTTAGAATCGGCAGGAGTCCACCTTTTGGCTTTGCGCTCGGCTTGCCTTGCGCTTTCCAGGTAGACTTGCGCATGCTCTGGATCCGGAATCCAGATGGTCTTACCGCGGGACAGTTTTGCCGTTGGCATTCCGTTGCCGTCGGTTGTCACCGGCAGGCTGTTCTCCTCGGCCAGCAGTTTCCACAAGCGCACATCACCCAGCGCCGGATGGCGTATGGCAATTGATTTGAGCGTGTCACCAAGGCGCACCTGATAGCGTAACAGCCCGGAATCTTCCTCCTCCTGCTGGCTGGGATCGGCGTCGTCCAGGAGGGCTCTTACCTTCTCATTACTCTTTGCTGTCGCGACTGTCACCAGGCTTTCCAGCAGCCCGGAGCTTTCGCTGGTCTGGGCTTGCTTGGCGATATCGGTCAATACAGCTCCGTCCCACTTGTTGCCAAATCTTGCGGCCAGCTCCTCTTCGGGGCCGGCGAACTTGTGTGCTGGCGCTTCAGCAGGCATGAAGGCAGGCAGTAAGCTCTCTCTGTGCTCCTTGATCTCCTTTGGCGATGGAAGGACAATTACCTGTCCGGGCTTGAGCTGGACGATTTTCTTCCTGCCTTCTTTACGCAGTGGTATGCGACCCTGGTTAATCTGATAGATGAGCGGGGCCAGACCGGCGTCGGCAAGTTGATTGGCGGCGATTGATGTCAGCGTATCACCTTCGCGTACGACGTACTCGCGACGAGCAGAAGATAGCTCTTCTTTCTTCTTTTTCTCAGTACGTTCCTTTTCCTCCTTATCCTTCTCTGCCTTTTTTGTTTTCTGCTGACTGGCCTTTCTAGCTTCCAGCTCGTCAGTGAGCGCAGCCTTGCTGATCTTTTCCTGCAGCTCTCTCTCTATGCGCCTGGAGGCTGCCAGCTCAGCCAGACGCCTGTCGATGAGCTCCTGGTGTCCCGAGAGGCGCAGCTGATCGATGAGCAGTTGAAGATCTGCGCGTGAGAGAGGGGTTCCGGCAATACTGCAGTCCACGATCTGGGTGCTGGAAAAATTCGCACCCAGTCCCTTCACCAGAGGAATCTCTCGTCCTGATGCAGTGACGAATATATATCTTACAGAATGCCCGGCGGTGTTGCCAGTGGTGGCAGAGCGGATAATGTTGCCCCGAAGAGCGATAATCGTCTCTGTCAGGCGTGCTGGAGCATCCTGTATGGCTGCTCTTCCTCCCGCAGTAAGACCGCCCGTCTCAACCGCCGGCTGGACAATCTGCCCGCGTGTCGTG
>CAYPBX010000220.1:0-5175 GCA_964409075.1 uncultured Candidatus Obscuribacterales bacterium | reverse complement strand
GAGCGAACACAGCAGAAGCTAGAACAGATGGGGACACCCCGGTTACACGAAAGCAGTCAAACGACCCCATCCATCTGACTACCTGTGTACCTTCAATGCATAATGAAACAATGAGTGCAGAGGAGATTCAGCGGCTTTACAATCTTGCCAGAGCACAGTGGAATCAAAGAAAGCCTACAAGATGCAAGAGGGAAGGATCCTATGCCTGAAAAAAACGCAGTCGACATCCAATCGCCTATCTGGCAACACGCAAAGCATGTAACCTGGCGGAAGGTGGGAGACGAGGCCGTCATTCTAGATATGGATTCAGCGATCTATTACTCCATTGAAGACCCCGGTTTGAGAATTTGGGAGCTCATAGGAGAAGGCAAGTCGGTCGAAGCCATTGTCGGTTTGATTATCGAAGAATACGACGGCCGGGAGGATGAGGTTCGCAAGGATATCGATCAATTAGTGAAGCAGCTTCAAGATGAAGGAATAATCGAGCGCAGTGACTCGATTAAGGATAAATGACGGTAAGTGCGACAGATACACAAGCTAAGCGCTCGATTATTCGCGCCTTTAAGTATTCCTTTGGCGCTGATGAGCTTGCTGCGCTAAAGGAGTCTTTCGAGAGCGAATGGATTGGCATTGGGATTTTCAGGCAATTGTTTGAGCAGCGCTTAGCCCGGCTTACCGGTACAAGCTTTTGCGTTGGAACGAACTCAGGCACCGCCGCGCTGCATCTAGCCCTACGGGTGCTGGACTTGCAGGGACATGAGGTAATCACAACCCCCCTGACTTATGTCGCCACCAATCATGCAATTCTCTATAACGGCGGAACCCCCGTATTCTGTGACGTAGAACAGGATACAGGCAATATCGACGCTACAAGAATTTGCGAGCGGATTACCGATAAAACTCGAGCCATTGTGGTTGTACACTTAAACGGCCATGCCTGCGATATGGAGCCAATCTTAGCTATAGCGAAGGACAAGAACCTCTATGTAGTTGAAGATGCCTGTCAGGCGCTGGGAGGATTTTATCGGGGAAACAGACTCGGATCACTTGGCGATCTCGGTTGTTTTAGTTTTGGGAGCAAGAATATCACTACTTGCGACGGCGGGGCAGTAGTGCACAGCCACCATATGTGGTCTGCCAGGCTCACGCAATTGAGACATCTTGGTCACACGGGAAATGACAGCCTTGATTGCTTCCGTGAAGATATCAAAGAGCTCGGCTTTCAATATGGCATGAATGACCTGGCAGCTGTTATCGGACTTGCTCAACTCAAGAATTTCGAATGCCAGCAAGCACGGCGCTCGGAGATTGTCCAACGATACCAGGCAGGACTTGAGGATGTCTCCTACATTGAATTGCAGACCGAAAAGCCTTACGCCAAGAACGGCTGGCCTTTATTTGCAGTTAGAGTGAAAAGCTGGAAGATGGCTGCCTTACATGGACATCTAACATCAAGAGGAATTTTTACAGAGGTGATCTACCCCAATCATCTATATGACCTTTACAGGCCCTATTACAAGCGGTTGCCGGTTGCAGAAGCTATCTGGAGGGAGATTCTCTGCTTGCCAACATATCCTTTGCTTACAGATACTGAGGTAGACAGGATTATCGATACCATCAAGCAATTTGGAAAATAGTCATAACTCATGGGGGATATTTTACATGGGCACTGAGCAGGACAAGAGCTCCAAAAAGAAAGAAAGGGCTGCAAGCGACAGTCAGTCCAGCAAGACGAAAAAGAAGCCTTATAAGAAGCCTGTGCTCGTAAAGCAAGGTCTCCTTTCGATAATTGAGGGTGATTGACCGTCGGGTTCCGTATTGGCAAGAAGCACGCGCAGCAGGCAGGTTTATCGCTCCTTCTCTGGTTATGTCGGTTGTGTAAAGGCAAGTGTAAATGAAAATTGCTCTGGCCTGGATGGATTTGACGGACCCAACCGATTGCAACATCTCAGAGAATCTAGCTCTCGAACTCCGTAAACTCGGACACTCATCACTGATTGTTGGTCCACGCAAAAACTGGAACGAGCGTTTTTTCGAGTTGTTCGAGGACATTCCGGTTTATCACGTTGGATTTCCGCATTGGCGCTGGCTTGGCTTCCTGAATGGTGCTCTTTCGCTGTGTCAGTTGCTGTGGATTAATGTCCATGAGGCTATTGATGTCTGGCACTGTCACCTGCTCGGTCCGGGCCATCATCTGATACGCTGGACGATCTCCATAACTCGCTGCCCGTTGCTGGTTACCATTCAACTCGTACTCAAGGAATATCTCTCCTATTACGGAAATCTAAATGGCATACGCCGCATGGCTCGTCTTGCCTTCGGCGTAACTGCTCCATCGCAAGCTGTAGCTGATCAGGCTGTTGAACTTTGCCCAGAGCTCAGGGACAAGATCTCGATTGTTTACAATGGTGCCCGCCTGATGTTTAACAGTCAGGACAACCTTCATCTGCCTAAGCCGTATATTCTCTCTGTGGCTCGCCTGGCCCGGTACAAGGGGCCGGATCTGCTGGTAATGGCTTTTGCCAGGCTGCTTGACCAGGGCCACGATATACATTTGGTGATAGCCGGCAACGATCATCTCAAGGGAGGCCTGGGAAAATTTGTCCAGGAGCTCGGACTTGAAACACGTGTCCATCTGACCGGGCAGCTTCCACGCACACAGATCACTCGGCTCCTCAAAGAGTGCCTGTTCTTTGCTCTGTCAAGTCGAGAAGAACCCTTTGGGATCGCCGTATTAGAAGCAATGGCCTGCAAAAAGGCAGTTGTCGCCACACGCGTGGGAGGCATTCCTGAAATAGTACGTGATGGACTGGATGGGATCCTGGTTCCGGCCAGAAATGTAGATGCCCTTGCCGACGGTCTCAGGCAGATGCTGGAAAACGTTGCGTTACGTGAGCAGCTTGCCCGATCAGCTGCCCGCCGGAGCCAGAAATTCACCTGGGATCAGGCAGCGCTCAAGTATGCGGAGTTATACAAAATGGGGTATGCTCGCTCCGGTCGATGATGAGGTGTCAAGGAGTCGTACGGGTGATCAGGGTAGGGATGCTGATTGCTGGGCACAGCCGCACATTACCTTAAATGGTTTACTCTGGTTCGCAAGATTGAATAAGATAGATCTTGTCGTCACTTTGGCATAAATGCAAAGATGCGAATTGCTCTAGTCGTGCCTTCATTTGCTGATCCAGCCCACAAGACTGTGGCGCAAGCTCTCAGCCAAGAATATACGAGGCTCGGACATGACGTGTTTATCTTTGCTGATGAGATTGGCCCAGACAGGATGAAGATACCTCCCGAGAAAGCGGCGCGGCAGCTTGAGCAGCTTCTTCAAAGGCACAGCATCGATATTTGCCATGTGCAATTTTTTTGCCACGGTCTAAATTATCTGGGTAGCGTGCGTTTCCCTGATCAATTATCGGTTGTGCTGACTTACCAGGGAGCTTCCTTGGAGTTTATCGACCACCCTGATGTCTTCAGGCACCTGACCCAAAGAGCAGATAGCATTACATCGGTCTCCCGGCACGGATTGGTTGATCTTGTCAGCCAGCTGCCCTGCATTTCAGGCAAAGCCTGCCTCGTCTACAATGGCGTCTACGCCGAGGAGCCGGCCTTCTGCCAGAAAATCTCCTTGGATTCCGATTCTTTCATCCTGTCGGTCGGGCGGTTAGCTGCATACAAGGGTATGGATCTGTTGGCCATGTCGTTTGCTTACCTGGTTGAACACGGGTACGATCTCGATTTGGTAATTTGTGGCCCGGATCAGACCAACGGGCATTTCGCACGCTTTATCCAGCAGTTGGGTCTTGGGAATCGGATACACCTTATGGGCAGCGTGGATCGCTCCACCGTACAGTCTCTACTTCAACAAAGCCTGTTTTTTGTGTTGCCGTCCCGACAGGAAAACTTTCCCATGGCGCTCCTGGAGGCTATGGCAGCCGGCAAAGCGGTTGCAGCAGCACGGGTTGGCGGTATACCAGAGATTATTCGCCATGGCGAAAACGGGCTTTTGGTTGAGCCTAAGAACCCACAGGATTTGTCTGCCTGCCTCACCCGTTTGGCGAAGGATGGACCACTGAGAAGGCGGCTTGGCATTGAGGCTGGCAAGAGCGTAAAAAATTTCGCCTGGTCCCTCATAGCAAAGGAGTACCTGCAAATCTACAGGTCATCGGCCAATGTCGACCGCTTTCAGGCGGGATTGCTATGACGAAAGAGGCAAAGATACGAGATGTGGCAATGGAGCTCATGCATACGGCTGCAATTTGTAACAAGCCCCAGAGATTCACCTACAAGGGCACCTGCATGAGCCCCACTCTGGTCAAGGGAGATCATGTTTTGGTGACCAGTGTACCTCCTCAAGATATTTCCTTTGGCGACATCATCGTCTTCAGAAAAGACCAACATTGGGTCGCGCACAGGGTTTTGAGGCACGATCAGCTGGCAGGGGCTACGTTGAGAATCATGACCGGAGCCGATGGCATTGTAGGACAGCATAGAGTTTGCGATGTTGACTCCGTGCTTGGGAAGATTGTAGAGATTGACAGAAATGGTAAAGTGATCAAGCTGGATGGTGAGCGCCAAAGACTCGGACGTCTCATAACCAGCCTCGCAATTCTGGAAAGCAAAGTATTTCAACTGGCTGCAAGTATCGAACAGAGATATGCGAGACGTGTAGGAGGTAAACTGGTGCTTAATACACGTATTGGCAAGCTCATTTCGGCGCCAAGAATGCTGCTTCTCAGATTGGTGTTTCGGTAAGCTTGAATGGATATGCTCAAAGGCTAAACGGCATCATGGAGCCTTCCACCAATGAGGATGAGCGGATTGCACAAAAGATGCGGAGAATTCCGATATCAGGACTGCGATCGGATCGTACTTAAGACCAGCCAGGTTGATCCGAAGTACATTGTGGTTCTCCCAGACTTGGATGCGTCCGCTCTCTTCAGAAATCAGAGAAGCCACAGACGGGCGTGAATATCCATACAGTGCATGATCCTCAATGTCTCGATGCCGGTATGACACCGGAAATCGCCTTGCTGTGCGAATTAGCAAGGATTGAGTTGGATGAGCTGTCGCGTGAAAACGCGCTGGAGATACTAAAAGAAAGCATAAACTGGCGAACTTTTCTCAAAGCAGCTGCTTTTCACCGCCTGCAGCTCCTTATCTTTCCGCATCTAGATA
>CAYPBX010000219.1:0-5187 GCA_964409075.1 uncultured Candidatus Obscuribacterales bacterium | reverse complement strand
TGCTTCAAGCTGGTGATGACTTACGTCTCGCGCGACGATGAACTGGCTGTCTTGCGAAACACGCAGGTGCACGGGCGAAACGCCCAGGCGAACGTCAACCAGGTAATCAGCACGCAGGAGGTTTGCAGGCTGCGCCAGTTCATTCAGGAGAACGTCCTGGCTACCGACTCGGCCCAGCAGTACATCGTGGACATCGTGCGCGCCACAAGGCCACAGGATCCCTCCTTCAAGAGGCTGCTGGCCACCGAGCTGGGCGAAAAGGTGTCGGTGGGCGCCTCGCCGCGCGGGCAGATCTGGACCTTGCGCACCGCCAAGGTACGGGCTTTCATTCGTGCCATGCGCGCCATGTCCAAGCAGACGGACGACAAGCGCATGCCGGTTTTGATGAACATCACCCCGGATGACATCAAGGCGGTGGCGCGAGATGTGCTTCGCCACCGCATCATCCTGACGCAAGAAGCACAGCTCGATGGCGAGTTCACCTCAGACGAGGCGATCGGTTATGTCCTGGACCGGGTTCCGGTCGTCGAGCCCAAGACAGCACCACAGACGCGCTGAGGCCGGCTTTCCTTAGTCTCTGTACTCTGCCTGTTGGGAATATTCTCCCTTGCAAGCTAAGCTTCAGGAAGCTTTCCTGTTGGAAAACAACCGGTGAGAGTGCTGCCCTTAAAGCTAGAGGCAGCGCTCTCACCTCAGGACAGGAGGGTATCTCATGACACAAGCAACCAAAGCGGATATTCAAGCTATTCTCAAGCGCGTCGTCGCCCGCCCGATTCCGGTCACCTGGCGATCAAGCTCGGTGCGTCCGGGCTCAGGCGAGCGAAGGAGCTTTTACAGAGGCTCCGGCTACGACTTCGAGGCGGTGGAGGAATATTTGCCCGGTGATGATCCGCGCGACATCAACTGGAGAGCGACAGCACAGCTCGATGATGAGGACGTCGTTCTCAAGGATGTTCATCGCGAGCCACGCGACATCAAGGTCTTCATCCTGACTGATCTCAACCCGACCATGAGCTTCGGCACTTTCCGCGCAACCAAGCGCCATCTTGCTGCTGAGCTCGCTGCTTGCATCATGAGGTCGGCAGAGAAAACCCAGGACCGCGTGGGTTTTGGATCCTACACGGAGGCAAGGCTGGAGAAATGGCTGCCCACACGTGCCCCGCAGCGGCTCCTGCTGCCGGCCCTGGTGAATATTCTCGAGCAGCCTGCCAGTAAAGCAGGCAGCACCGGCTCCGGGCTGGTCAAAGCCCTGGCGGCCCTGCCTAAAAAGCGCTCCCTGGTATTTGTCATCTCCGATTTTCTCCATCTCAAAGATGTTGAGCGCCTGGCCCTCAAGAAAGCAGCGCTCCTGCACGATGTCGTCTGCCTGATCGTCCAGGACAGGCGAGAGCGCGAGCTGCCGCCGGTGTGGGGCTTCTACACCTTCCAGGACCTGAGAAGCGGACGCCGCAAAACGATATTCGTAAGCAGCCGGACCCGCCAGAGGTTCAGAGCTAACTTTGAGCGACATCAGGAGGCTCTTACTACCTTCTTGAAAGCAGCACACATTACCTGGTTGATTGTGAGCACCGAGGAGGGCGACGCCGCCATCCCCAGGATCATCAAGTTGTTCGCCAGCCATAGCCATGTTAGATAAGGAGTTGAGCCATGCGACGATTTAAGCTTCTTGCCGCCTTGGCTCTCATGCTGGGGCTAATCGCTGGCGCTCAGGCGCAGCTCAGGCTGCCTGGGACTGCCCGCGGCATACTGAGCCCGGACCCGGACATCTTTGCCCTGCCGCCCGGACTCCAGTTCGCTCAAGCCGCAGGCAACCCGGACGAGGAGAACAACTGGCAGGGGCTGCCAGAGCCAGAACCAGTCCCGGAAAATCCGGTAATGAAAGTATACGAGAACGGTAGAATAACCGTGCTCGTAGGCTCGAGCAGGCACTTTGGCTACCGCATCGGCGATATCCTGCCGTTAAGCATTCTTGTTCTTGCCGATCAGGATGTGCGCCTGAACTTCGATGCCATCGAACGTGGTGTCTTGAGCGCTGATGGCTCAGACTTCGAGGTGGTAGAGCCGGCCAAGGCCAGGCTGGTGCAACAGGCAAGCGGTCGAAACATCTACCGCATCGACCTTACGCTGCGCAGCTTCGTCATGAAACCGGGCATTGTCTTTGACGCCCAACTCCTCTACGCCCTGGATATGATCCCCAACAGCCTGCTGCCCAACTGGAAGCGTCTGACCACCCCTGATTTTGTGGTCACAACCTCCCGAACAGCCGACAACGGCACCAGCCTGCTCGAAGGCGACATGAGCCGGGGGGAGAATCGCATCTCCTGGTTTACCTGGCCTCTCGCTGTTCTGGGCGGATCTCTCTTTCTTCTCTGGCCGAGCCTTCTTGTCCTCAGCCTGCTCAAGCGCGTCAGACCGGGAAGGGCTCTCTCACGTGAAGAGGCAGCCTGGCAGGTCCTGGACCGCGTCTTCAGGCAGGGTAAGAGGTCTGGCTTCAGCGTGGGGCATTACAAGAAGATTGCTGCCGCGCTGAGGCGTTATCTCGAGGTGGAGGCCGAGACCTTAGAAGAGGTGATCGCCGAGCTCAGGGATCGTCACCCACAAATCGATGTGGTGAAGAGCGCGCTCTCCCGCTGCGAGGATGTTCTCTTCCGCGAGCAGGTCCTCGATGATGAGGACAACGAGGAGCTCCAGCGCGAGCTGAAGCAGCTCATCCCGCTGCCTGTCCCCGGACAGCAAAGGTAGCTCTTTGTCCATCAGATTCACCAGCGCCGGTGGCAAAAACCGCCGGCGCTACAGCCACTAAAACCAGCCTCTGCCCTGGCGGAGGCAAACCGCAAACCATAACGCAGAAAGGAGGATGCCATGACACCTAGCTGGCAAAAACCCCTTCTATAGGGGGCCCGCCTGTTAGTGGCATGGTGCCATAGTGCAAGTGCGGGCCTCCGAAAAAGGAGGCCTCAATGCGCTACTCTCGCCAGCGCCGTCGTTCGTGCCGAGAAAGGACTGTCCTCGTTCCTCTCGATGAGATCCATGTCCCAGACAGGACCTGCAAGAAGATCCTGGGCAGGGATACCGGGCAGATCGAGAGGATGCGGCAGGAATTCGAGGCCGGACGCTCAATGGTGCGCGTTATTCTGCGCCACCGCCTGGGTGGCGGCTACGACATCGAGGATGGTCGCCACCGGGTGATTGCCGCCAGCCTGGCCGGGCTGGAGCTGCTTGAGGCAATCATCGTCGGCGACTGATTGCATGCGGATGGCCTGGAAGTCCAGGCCATCCCTTCTTTTCTTTTTGACTGCTTTTCTTGACAGCCCGATAGCATCTGTCCTCTGCTTTCAACTTCAGGAGTCGCCAGATCCTCGCCGCTGTCTGCAGCAGCAAAGGAGAGCACCAGATGAAAACACTTCTGGCAATTGACATTGGCAACACCTATACCAAATATGGCCTCTTCCGGGCAAGCAGGCTGCGAAAAACCTGGCAGCACGAGACGGTAGCAATTGGCGATCAGGCAGCATCCATTCTGAAGTCGCAGAGCGCAGCGATCGTCGTCAGCTCCGTCGTCCCGGGGGCAATAGCCACCTTTGAATCAATCTGCCGGTCTCAAGGGAAGAAGTTCACTCTCATCACACCTTCGAAGCAGACAATCATCACCTGCGTCACCGACGAACTGGGGGCCGATCTACTCGCCGCTGCAGTTGCTGCACACTCGCTTTTCTCGGCCGGCAAAGCGATTCTGACAATTGGGCTGGGTACAGCCACGACGCTCACGGCTGTATCCAGTGACGGCACATTCAAAGGATGTTACCTCACGCTTGGATTGACACCAACACTGGAAGCACTCGCTCAAAGATGCCCTCTGCTGCCCGATTCAGTCCCCGATCCAAACAAGATCGGCCTTGGCTTTGATACCGCCTCTGCGATGGGAAATGGAGCGCTTCTCGCACAGACAGGTACCATCGAGGCCTGGGTTCGAAAGGCTCGGTGCAAGCTGAAGGAACCAGCAGTTGTAGTTGCTAGCGGCGGCTGGGCAGAGAAGGTCGCCACACACACAAAGGTCATAGACCATACGGACAAGCATCTTACCCTAAAAGGTATCTACCTGCTGGGACTGTGCTCTGCGAAGAGTTGATCGTTCTTGATTGCTAAATTGGTCACCCTGACGTTCTGTCGGGATAAGCTCGCGATCTCCCCCCAAACCCCAAGGATCCTGGAGACACTCATGTACTGCAAGAAGTGTCCGAAGCCTGTACCAGCTGTGGCCAAGCCACCAGTTGCTTGCAAAGGCCGCTGCGGTAAGCTGATCAAATGGTACCACAAGTTCTGCGTGAGCTGCAGCCGCAGGTTAAAGAAATGCCAGCAATGCGGATGCAAAGCCTAACTATGACCCGTTGATCAACAAGCGTTCAATCCAGGAGGGAAGTTCAATCCGCTTCCCTCCTGGCATTCCCACTAGCAAATCGCGCTCTCAACTATATGTATGAATACACCGGGGAATCTGGATGGTTGGCGGAAGAGGACTGATCGCTGTATGATCTGGACCCACTTAAACGCAGGTCCAAGTACCAAATGTCTAGCACCTTATCAACCAGTTCCCTTTCCATCCTCAGGCAAGCAGAAAAGTTTGCTCCAAGGCTTGTAGAAATCCGCCGCCAAATCCATCACCAGCCGGAGCTCAGCTTCCAGGAGACAAATACAGCCGGGCTTGCCTCTTCCATACTCTCTGACCTGGGATATAAAGTCAGGTCAGGCATAGGTGGCACAGGCTTAACGGCAGAGATAGGCAGTGGTCCGACCGTAATCGTCAGAGCAGACATGGATGCCTTGCCGATTGAGGAGAAGAACCCCACAGGATACGCATCCAAAAATGCTGGCATCATGCATGCCTGCGGACATGATGCTCATGTTGCCTGTGTGCTGGGGGCAGCTATGCTCGTCAGCAAAGCTTCTCCTGGTTTCGGGTGTATCCGCTTCATGCTGCAACCGGCAGAAGAGACCGTCAACGAGGAAGGAAAGTCGGGCGCTACTTTGATGATCGAAGACGGCGCCACTTCAGGCGCATCAGCAATACTGGCTTTGCATGTGGATCCGCGCCTGCCGGTGGGCAAGGTAGCGATAAAAGCAGGCCCGCTTCTGGCAGCCTGCGACACGTTTACCATTAAGCTAAAGGGCGTAGGCAGCCACGCAGCT
>CAYPBX010000218.1:0-5211 GCA_964409075.1 uncultured Candidatus Obscuribacterales bacterium | reverse complement strand
TCCAGATCGGTTTCCAGGTGCCTGATGTGCTCGAGAATCCTTTCTGCGAGATCCAGTGGCGATTTGTTATTGGCTGGTATATGCTTGATCTTTGAAGTTGAGCTGTCCGGGGACTTTTCAATCTGCCAGCGGTCCGCCCACGGCATTGCACAGGAATCGGTTAGCACCCCAGCGATATCTGGAGTAACCGGGAGTTGCTCAATTGATGTCAACCCCCAGGCGAAGAGGCGCCGGACAGGGTTGTTTTCCCTGAAGCTTTCGTGAGGACCGATGATGTCAGAAGCCCATGCCATTGTAAGCAAGCATGGTTCCTTTCGGGCTGCCCCTTTATAATGCTCGACCGGCAGATCCAGGTAGAGTCCGAGCGCTTCCGCGATAGGGCGTGACAGGCGGCTATAGTACTCAATTATCTCGATGCTTATTCCTAACCCCTCCAAAAGTCCCTTAAGGAGAAGGAGCTTCCTGGCAATATCCCGCAAGTCAGGCATCAGGTTGCTGTATTTTCCGCCTGTTTGGTGGCGGGGACAGAGATCGAGAAGAACGCAGCCGTATTGAATGTAAAGCCAATCTCTAACATCAAGCTGCCTCTTGCCGCTGAACTCCTTCAAACGGCGGACCACCTGATGTTTGGAAGTGATCTCATCTTTCTCATCCTGATCAACAGCCAGCTTCTCCATTCCAGAGAGCATCTCTTCTGCGATCTGTGCTTGATTCATCGCTATGCAACAAGCAGCCAGGTTCAGCCTGGTGTCGAAGTCATCCTCACGCTTCAGGCAGAAAGTGAACCGTTCTGCCGCCTCTTCCCATCGTCCCACCGACATGAGCGCAAAGCCGAGCTCATAGGAGACCGTGGTATTGCCAGGCGAGAGTCGATCCAGCTTTTGCAGCAGCATGGCGGCGAGCTCGTGCTGGCGCAGCTCGATGAGTTCGTAGCTGGCGGCGAAGAGATCATCGGGATTATTGAGAATCCCTTTCGGATCACCAAGCAGGCGCTCCAGATGTGATACCATCTTGGTTTTGCCGCACCGGCGCATGAGCTCTGCGAAAAGCCCCATTGCGTCTCGGTTATCTGGACTGCTCAGCCAAACTTCTTTGACCAGCGCCAGGCAAGCGTCGTATTGATTTTGCTGTAGCAGCGTCTTCGCCTGATTCAGGGTGCTTTTGTCAGTCGGCAACCCTGCTGCACTCGCCGATGTGTCTTCTGGCTTGTCTGGGCCTCGTGCTTTCATATCCTCCTTTCTGGTGCCTGCCACCGAAATTATCCGATGGAACGCTGGTAGGGGTCATGATAATTGGTGCTCATCGAGCAGGGCGGACAGTTGCGGAATGCTCCCAAACGCGGCCAGGATCTCATTTAGTAGCACTATATTCTAAACTGCAAAACTGGAGGCATAAAGTTACGCTCCTCTGGCTCGGCAAGGTATCGATCATCCTGCCAAGATAAAATCTGATGTAATTGCGAGGGACCAGAGGAATGGCTTGCCGCAGGCCAGGCTGTGTTTGCGCATAAGTGACCTCTGGACAGCTTCCGCAACCATCATTTTGCCTTTATATCTTATACTTACAGGGGTTGGAGACCGCTGAAAGCAGCGCCCGGGGAGGGAAGATGGTTAGCGATACACGCCCGATTGTGATCGCCGGCAACTGGAAGATGAACAAGACCCGTTCTGAAGCCAGAATGCTGGCCAAGCAGGTCTTGGATGGTAGCGGGGATTTCGATAATCATCTGCAGGTGGTTTTATTTCCACCCTTTACAGCAATTGCTGATGTGGCTCAAGTTGTAACCGGCTCTCCGGTTGGCGTGGGAGCCCAGAATATGGATCATCGCGCAAGCGGCGCTGTCACCGGCGAGATCTCTGCTCCCATGCTGGTAGATGCGGGCGCCACCTGGATTTTGATCGGGCACTCAGAACGCCGGCAATACTTTAGCGAGACTAACGCCTCAGTGAATCTAAAGCTCAAGGCTGCCTTAAGCCACCAGCTCAGGCCGGTTGTTTGCGTGGGCGAGACCGGCGACGAGCGTGAGTCTGGTCTTGCCGATGCGGTGGTGAGGAGGCAGGTGGCCTCATCACTCGAGGCGATACCGCAGGCGGAGCTGAATGCGCTTGTGATTGCTTACGAGCCGGTTTGGGCGATCGGGACCGGGAGCGTATGTGATGCTGCCGAGGCTGATCGGGTCGGGAAGCTAATCCGGTCGACTATTGCCAATCTGCCCGGGCTGGAGGACCTTGCTAGCCGTGTGCCCGTGTTGTATGGCGGCTCTGTTAATCCGGGTAATACTGAGGCTATCTTTAAGACGGCCCACCTGGATGGAGTGCTTGTTGGCGGCGCGAGCTTGAATCCCGACGAATTTCTGGCAATTGTGAAGATCGGCACAAAGGTGCAGGCCCTGTCCGCCCCTTAAGGGTAAAAGATGCTGGCAGATATCTGGCTTCGGAGTTGTCCATACAAGGGAACCCCTGATTCCTGCATGGTTATGCAATCAAGGGCCAGCCGGGTTCTAGCTACCGGTCCCGCGACCTCCGGGAGTAGCTTAACTGCCTGAAGCCGGCATTCAGGCAGAGTGGACTGTATAATGTTTACCTTGCCTGGAGAGGTGTCGGAGTGGTCTATCGTGCGGTCCTGGAAAGACCGTCTGCGCCACAAGCGCAGCGTGGGTTCGAATCCCACCCTCTCCGAGTTTTCTGTCCGATTTCAGGATTAACAACGCCTGCTTCTCCGGGGCGGCGGCAGCAGCGGTTATTATGGTATGTTTTTAGGCGGCGAGCACTCTTTCTTCTTGCCCTGGGAAGCATTGTATGGAGCAGTTTCAAGAGAAGCTGGAGCAACTGGTTAAGGTTCACGGCGAGCTGGAGAGCAAGCTCTCCGAACCGGCGGTAATTGCCGACCAGATTCAGTTTCGCCAGCTGGCCAAGCGCTGCCATAAGCTCAAGCAAACCCTGGATCTCTACCGGCAGTGGCAGGACGTGAAGCGGGAGCTCGCCGGCGCTCGGGAGATTCTGGATACAGCCTTAGATGATGAACTCGTGGAGATGGCTTACGGAGAGATAGAAAGGCTGGAGGGTAAGGAGTCAGAGCTTTCTGCCGGGCTGAAGATCATGCTCCTGCCTGCCGACCCTAACGACGAGAAGGACATCATGCTGGAGATACGAGCAGGAGCTGGTGGGGACGAGGCGTCGCTGTTTGCTGGAGATCTTCTGAGAATGTATCTGCGCTACGCTGACAGGAAGGGCTGGAAAACAGAGATAGTCAGCTCCAGCGCAGCCGAGCTGGGCGGTTATAAGGAGGTTGTAGTCAATGTCCGCGGTGAGTCGGTGTATAGCCAGCTGAAGTATGAGCAGGGTGTGCACAGGGTTCAACGTGTGCCGGTAACTGAAGCCTCAGGACGCGTGCACACCTCGACAGCCACGGTGGCGGTTATGCCGGAGGCCGACGAGGTTGATGTTCGCCTGGACGATAAAGATCTGGAGATATCGACCATGCGCTCAGGTGGCGCAGGCGGCCAGAATGTCAATAAGGTCGAGACGGCAGTGCGAATAGTCCACAAACCAAGCGGAATCATGGTTGCCTGCCAAGAGGAGCGCAGCCAGCTGCAAAACAAAGAGCGTGCCAAGCAGATCTTACGAGCCAAGCTCTACCAGATTGAGCTGGAGGCCAAGATGAAAGAGCTTACGGATATGCGCCGGGCGCAGGTGGGCACAGGCGATCGCTCGGAGAAGATCAGGACCTACAACTTCAAGGACAACCGGATGACAGACCACAGGCTGGGAATGAATTTTTCCCTGCAGACTGTTCTTGAAGGCGGGTTGGAGAAGCCGCTTGAGGCCAATATGGCGCACCATCAAAAGAAGCTTCTCGAGGATACGGCAGCGCAGCCGGTGCGGTAACGTCCTCTCAGGAACGAACCGCTCTTGGTGATGAAATGCAAGGAGTTCTGGCAGCTGATTATGCCGGCGGACAAACCCAGAGTTGATGATGGCTTCAGCAGAAAGCCGCTTAGAGAGATTAAGCGCTGGATTGAGGGTGAGCTCTTAGGAGCTGGGGTCGAACCGGCTGAAGCCGTGTTCGAGCCGAGTCTAATTATCGAGAAGGCAACCGAATGGGCGCTGGCCAGGCAGGTCCTGGAGGAGATGACACCTCTCAATGGCGAGCAACTGGAGTGTGTTCGTCGCATAGTTGCAATGAGAAAGGTAAGGTTGCCGCTGCAATATTGCCTCGGGGAGGCTGGCTTCATGGGGCTGAGATTGTCTGTCAGGACAGGTGTATTCATCCCCCGACCAGAGACAGAGACGCTGGTCGAAGTTGCTAGCCGGTGGCTGGAGAAATGCAGCCGGCCGAGCGCAGCGGCAGCGGAGGAGCAGCAGAATGCAGCGACGGAGCGCTTATTAGAAATAGGCGTAGGTGCCGGTCCTGTCTCAATTGCGCTCTTGAAACGGTTTCCTTGTCTGCGCATAACCGCAGTCGATCTCAACCCGGCGGCAATCGCCCTGGCACACGATAATGCTGCCTGCCATGGAGTGCTCTCCAGGCTGGAGCTGATCGAGAGCAGCTGGGAAGATCTCGATGCCCTGTGCTTTGATGCTGTTGTATCAAACCCGCCTTATATTCCGGCCAGGAAAGCGGGGTCGCTTCAGGCGGAAGTCGAGCTCTGGGAGCCTGCAGCAGCCTTGTGGGGGTCCGATCCGGACGGAATTGGTTTCTACAGAAGATTTGCCGAGACGGGCAGAGCCCTTTTGAAAAGCGGCGGCTTTGTGGCTTTTGAGGTTGATGATCATGCAGCACAGTCGGTAGTTGAAATTTTCGGCTCCGGGAGCTGGTCCGACATGAAGGTAGGGCGTGATCTCTCCGGCGTGCCACGTGTGTTCTCATGTATTGCCGCTTGAATGGCTAGTCAAACAGACAGAAGTTGCTAAAATGAAGTAATCAAGCGCTTTGAGGGCCGCATGCAAGACAGCCTCCTGAAAGCAATCTCCGCAGATGGTGCCTTAAGGGCTGTGATAGCTACAACCACCAATCTTGTGGCCGAGGCCAGGCAGCGCCACAGGCTTTCTTATACTGCCACGGCAGCGCTGGGGAGAGCGCTTACCGGTGGAGCGCTCTTAGCCTCCGTTGTGGCAAAAACAGGGCAGGTCGCCCTCAAGTTCCAGGGCGGTGGCCCGCTGGGAAAGGTCATGGTGGATGCGTCCCCGGAAGGGACTGTACGTGGCTACG
>CAYPBX010000217.1:0-5232 GCA_964409075.1 uncultured Candidatus Obscuribacterales bacterium | reverse complement strand
ACCTATGACGACTGTCCTGAAATTCGCGAGATTTACGATTGGGCAAACGTGCGTAGTTGGCGCATGCAGTATGGAATGAACAACTGCAACCTTGAGCGCGAAAGCAAGATCGGTGCAGAGCTGTTCATTTCGAATTACTAGAGCTTTTGTTTCTCGGTCCAGTCGCTGTCTGCAAAAAATGGCTGGCGCATCTTGTGTCGCAGTATCGAGCCTGTATAGAGTAATATGGCATTGAGCTACTTTAGCTACCTCATTTATGCCTTGCTCATTTCGTAGCGCTTGACCATAATCGAGGGCTATTTCTTTCTCGCCTGCACCAGATCGAATGCTGTCTGAAGGGCAAGCCAGCCCTCGACGGTTCCTCCGAAGGCTTTGTCCAGGCGGATTACCATCTCAGGGGAAATCCCCGCCTTGCCGTTCACCAGATTATTCAAAGCCTGCCGCGTTATGCCAAGCACTCTGGCACCCTCAGTAACAGAAAGCCCTAATGGCTCCAGGCAGTCATGACGCACTGATAGTCCAGAGTGTGGTGGTTCCTTCATCGACATAGTTCCTACCTCATGTCAGTGATAATCGACCAGGTCTACATCAGCCACACATCGTCTCCCTCAAAGCGGAACGTAACCCTCCAGTTTCTCGAGACCCAGACGGACCAGAAGCCCTTCAAGTCTCCCTTTAAACGATGCAATCGCAAACCTGGCAGATTCATTGTCTCCGGACCGGTTGCTACTTCTAGTCGGGCGAGAATCCGCTCCAGCTTTGGCACCAGGTCCTGGGACAGCCCCTTTCCGTCCTCACTCTTATACAACCGCGCCAGTCCCTTGTGTCAGAAACTCTGGATCAAGTCAATTGCGTTCCGTCTCGATGTCTTCCCACTGTATAGTGACACTTGGCACTTGTCAACAAACATGCGGGATGCGTCATTCTTTGAGCTTGCCTTCTAGCATATGCCGCTTGAGGAGCTGCATGATGCTACCGATCTCGCTACCTGCTTTGGTACTACCTGCTAGTTTCCCGGGCACCCCCGGCGCGCTTGACTGGCACATACCTTGCCGCAGTATCGGTTGCCACGGTCACATCTACGACACATTGCCCCCTCCACGCTACCTCAGCTATCGGGCCACCTCTCCTTGAGCAATACACTTACTCTCTGCTGATAGGTCACCACGAGCAATCCATATGGTGCATATCCTTTGGCACCGGTGGCATTCAGCCGTGCCTTTTGCCAGATTTCCGCGCTTTTGCATTGCCGTTAACAGACAAGGTCAAGGATATGACGTAGTTTCACACAGTTTTCACTCAGAGGCACTAAACTCGAAGAAAATCTGACCATTCTTGCACAACATATGAAGTGACGCTGGTTCCGACAACAAAAACCGATGATTCAGGATAAGACAATATGAAGAAAGATCACACGAGCATCATGCGCTCAATCTCATCCCTGGCTCTCGATCTGAGCTCTGGACAAGCCTTATTGATCAGTTCCCAGAATTGAGACAATTTGCCGGATCGTACCAGCAAGACTGCTGTACAGGCTGCAAGATGTACCATGAACTCGGCGCGTCTACAGTTGGGTCTACGTGCCCGCTTGGCGCAACCATCGGTCACAACAGCGACTTCCAAGCTCTATTGGGCGGATACATCGCAGCATTTCTCCAGGATACAGCGCATTTAGTACATGGTAGATACAAGCTTGCTCATGCAATTCAGGAACAGATTCCAGCTGATTGCTCCATTCAGTCTGACAGCAATTTTTTGGTGCTCATATAGCCAGGCCTCTGAGAAATACTTTATGGATCAAGCGATCGCACACAATTGGTCACAAGAACAATATCACGAGTTGCTTTACAGCTGGTTAGAGATAACAATGCCTGCATTTCGCCCGACATTAGTCAATGCCAGGATTGATATAAGGGTGATGACAGCGTGGATTGATCGTTACCAGGCTTTAGTTAGGGGATCCCCTCACTAAGGAGCACGGAGCTTGATTCGTAAACATGCCATACTATAATCATGTCGAGCAGCAGGCGCGCAGCTGCCAACAGGTGGTGAGGGAAGTGGATGTTACAGCTAGCCAGCAGAGGCTGACCAGCTGTTAGTGCTCAATTCGGTCGAACAGTTGAAACCGGCGGCTGTGGGTTGCGAAGTCGAGACGCTTTCGCTATATCCTCGATTCTGTCTCAAATGGGTCGGATTCCGCCGCTGTCACCGATCTACGCCCACGATAGCCAAACAGAAGTAATTATACGCATAGAACCGCAGACATCCGCGCCGATGTCGCGCGCCTGTGGCAGCCGATGCAACAAATCACGAACATCATCCTGGACCGGTTCGACAAATTCACGAATGCTCTACAGACTGATGCTGTAACCACGGACTGTAGATGTGCTAGTTTGCTGAACGTGGTTCCTGGGCGCTTGGCCGGTCAGCAGATTTCTGCAAGAACTTGACGACGGAAGGGACAAACGACCTTGGAATCATGAGGGGCTCCAACTCCAGTTCATCGGCGATATGAAAGAGGGTGTTAACTGTAATGTTTCTGCCTGATGATTCGATCTTAGAAATCCGTGTGTGCGGGAAACCACATTTTGTAGCAAGGTCACGCTGGGACAACTGCAACAGTTTCCTGCGCATCTTGAGCAGTCTGCCCAGGCTTACAAGGCGTTCGGAGTTATCGTCAACGGTCCCATAGAACAGATGATTGATCTTGCATTGAGAACAAGCCAGCAGTGCATGCTTTTCTATGGCTTCTCGGATCTCCTGCCTGCCTTCCCATCGCCTCATATGTTCCTGCGTGCTGGCATGACTAAGTATGTTGAGGCTGCCTTCCCAGAGGATTCCTCCATCTATAACCGCCAGCTTTGCGTGAATCCCCCTTCTCAGATTCACATGGACTTCCCAGGACTGAAGCATCTCAATTGCCATCTTCAGCTCCTGGCGCGTGAATAGAGCTTCAGTATCGAGAGCCGAGCCCTCTGCAGCCCAGCCACGAGGTTCCTGAGCAAAGACACATACTGTGATACCTTGAGCAGTCAGGGTCCTGATGTTCCTGGACAACAACTTGAGGCGACGAGCCGTAATGAATGGACTCTGAATGATGATGTGGCTGCGCGTGCGCATTATATCACGCTCGAATGCCGGCCAGAACTCCTCAGCCGTGAAAATAGTGGGTATCTTAGCGTCGCTGCTCATTGCTATTTGCGCTATGAAACTGAAACCGAACTCCTGATACTGAGGCGCCCTGGGCAGGCCGAATTCCTGGCACGGAAAAGCGGTCCTTCACCTCCTGAATATAGAGACACTCCCGGATGTAATCTGGTTCAAAAATATCCGAGGATTTTAACAAAAGGGCCGGGCGAGTCAGAACGTATATGGTAACAAGACGAATAAATAGTAAATAGTGTTACCCTATTCGCCCCAGCTTGACAGAGAAACTGCAACCATTTGCGCACCGCCAGCGTCCTGCTGCAGGCCGGACGCCTTCGCCCCAGGTAGAGGCACCGCCGGCAGCATCAAATCAAGCAGAGAGGCGACCCGCCTGTAGCTCCTACAAGGTGAGTACGTAGTGAGGACACAAATGAGCGACCGTACTCCATCTCTAACACAGCGCCACCCAAGCAAAACCCCGCCGGAGCGGGGTTTTAGGGCTCTCCCGAGGTTGGATTCGAACCAACGACCAAGTGATTAACAGTCACCTGCGCTACCACTGCGCCACTCGGGAATAGACGCGAAAAGACCAGGCTGCCTACATATATTATCACGGGATACCAGTCAATAAACCTGAACTGCTGCCTTCTGGGCTTGCTTGAGGGACAACTCGAGTTGTAACTTAAACCCTGCATCCTGGCCTTTCGCTCACTGTCCGGCCAGCCCAAACACCAAAATCGCTCGCCGAGCGATGTCATGTAGCTGGACGACAATCAAAAGCTCCCGAGCCGAAAGTCAAAAGGAAGCAACAACACCTTAACAGTCAGACAAAGGAGGATTTCAGGAGACGTAGGGCTCAGGACCTGGCAGGAGACGGTATACTCTACAAAGGAGATGACCGCTGTCCAGGCTGCCAGCCGACAGCAGAGCTGGCCGGTCAGGCGGATAGCCAGGAGATATGAAAATGGGGATCTTCGGAACTACCCGGGCAAGCAAAGGCACTGTTGACGAGGTCAGCACGATGATCGAGCAGTACTTCAAGAAGCGCCATCTCAGTCCGCAGCAGCAGCAGATTGAAGGAGCCGAAGGCTACGGCTGGTGGCTGACCGAAGGCAGCGCTAACGTATACATTTTTGTGCAGGAGACTCCCACCGGTCCTGCTCTGCGTATAACCAGCCCACTGGTCAAGATTCCAGAGAACAATCGCGAGGAATTTTATCGCAGGCTCCTTGATATCAACAACGACCTGAGCAGCTGCGCGCTGGCAACCTATCAGGACGTAGTGCTGTGTGTAGCTCAGCGTCCCACCCTCGCCCTCGACCAGGAAGAGCTGGATGCACTGGTGTGGAACGTATCCTATGTGTCCGATCTCCTGGACAATAAGCTGGCGAAGGAGTTCGAGGCACCGATGTATGGAGGCTGAAGGAGAAGGCAAAGAGCGCAACCGCCCAGGCTGTGACAGAGACACGCAAGCTCACGCAAGATGATTTAGAATATGTGGTCAGCCTCGTACGCGAAGCCGGTCGTTTGGCGCGCAGCATGCGCCAGGGTGTGGAGATCCGCGAGAAATCAGGGCTTGCCGACAGAGTAACGGCAGCTGACACGCATCTATCCGGGCTCCTGACGGATAAGCTCAGGCAGCGCTTTCCAGAAGACAGCACGGTCTCGGAAGAGGACACAGGCCATCAGCAGTTGCCTGGAGCAGGGCGTATCTGGTTTATTGACCCGATTGACGGTACAAACAACTACATACGCAACGACGGGCAGTATTCAGTCATGATAGGCGCTGTGGAGGCGGGTCAGCCGGTTGCCGGCTGGGTGTATGCGCCAGAGCAAGAGATCTGCTATCTCGGCGTTCTCGGCTCCGCAGCCTGGAAACTCAAAGCAGACACAAAGCAGGAACGGTTCACTGAGATCCGCTCTCTCAGACCCGAAGGACCACAGAGGCTGATGATCGGCTCCAGGGAGTTCAAAGCAAATCCTTGGCTGGCCGATTTTCCGGACATCCAGGTGATTAAAGCCGGTAGCATAGGGCTTAAGGTCGCCAGAATCCTGGAGGATAAGGCAGATGTATTTGTTCAACTC
>CAYPBX010000216.1:2851-5246 GCA_964409075.1 uncultured Candidatus Obscuribacterales bacterium | reverse complement strand
TGAGCCGCATGTCCTCGCCGCTGAATCTCATCTGCGACAGAGCTACGACACCATCGGTGATAGCAAACGATCCATCCAGCTCGTCAAACTGTCCCGTGCGCACCGGATAGACGCTCTGCAGAAGATTGTTGAGGTTGAAGCCCAGAACCCCCTGTTGAAGCAGATTCGCTTGCGTCAGGCGCTCCTGTAGCGCTCCAAATCTGGTGACCCTGCCTGTAGTTACTTTGAAGTTACCGCTGCCATCCAGGTTGCGTATATAAGCAGCGTAATCGGAGCCGCGCGAGGAGAGCTCCACCCTGGCCGCACCCGAGCCAGACAGCTCGCCGGGCTGATTGAAGAGCCGAGTCAGTATCAGGTTTGCATCCACGCCCTCAAGAGACCCTATAAGATGGCTTCTTTGGTCATCTAGCTTGTACCAGCCGCTTGCAACCACTCCTCCGCTTCCCACCGCGGCCTTACCGTTTTTCAGTGTCAGTTTCCGGTTTGTCTTGCTGCTTGCGTCAAGCACCAGAGAGGCCCTGGCATTAGTTAAGGGCAGCTGCCCGAAGTTAACCCTGGTGAGATCAATTTCTGCAGTTGACGGTGCCTGCGGACTGAGGCTGTCGGCAGCGGTGCCCCACACCCAGCGGTCGGCAGTCACAGTGCCATCGGCCTCATATAAATTCAAGGCCGGCAACGATACTGCTTTCAGGTTTAGGGTACCGCTGGTCAAAAGGGCGTCCATTGGACCTTTAGCGATGATGTTACCCTCAATCGATCCCTGAGATTCTGTCGGCTGTGGACCCGTTTTCAATATTGAAGCAAGGATGCCAACAGGCACGGGCGACGGAATGCTTAACTTGAGATCTGCTACCGGAGGTATGCCTGACCCTTCCTCAAACCACTTGTAGCTGCCCTCAAGCTGGATCGTTGCCTCCTTCAGCGACAGTCCTGCCTGGTGTATGAAAAGCTGCCCGGTGTTACCGGGCTCAAACGTGACATGCCCTGTAAGCAAGAGCGGCTCATTGTCAGGCTGTTGGATCGGGCCTAAGGCTGTATTGATGCGCAGCCCGTCATCAGCGCCGGCTACTATGGAGAACCTGACCTGACTGGCCTCCGGATTCCCATCGAGTAAGGCCTCGATCTCAACCGGGTTTCGCGAGGCAATCGCCTGGGAGAAGCTCTGGGTAATTGCGCTGAAGGCGCCCAGCAGGTCCTCGGGTTTTGCCCGGGCTTTGAAGGCGGCTTTCCAGGACAGGTCGGACCCAGTAAGAATATTGTCTATCTCTCCCCTGGCCGAAAAAGAGCTGCCGCCCAGCTGTCCACTGATGCCCTCAAAGCGGATGCCGGCGGCAGCGGCAACAATCACGCCGGAGACATCCTTGAGGTGAGGACTGTTTGAACCCAGGTCTGCTCCTAGATCCTGGACACGTATTGATCCTGCGATTGCAGGTCGACCTGCGGTTGTTTCCCAGCTGAGACTGCCTGCCACCTTCCCCTTAAGCTCTCCTAGCTGACATCGAGCCTTGGTGTTGCCATAGGCTGTCGAGAGCGCCTCAGGGCAGGCAGGCGATGAGAGATAATAATTCAGCTCTTGCAGGTCGATGCTGCTTGTGTGTGCCTTGACGAGAATGAGCCTGGCCTGTCCGCTGAGCGCCTCTATAATGGTTGAGGCTGTCAGGGTGCCGCCTTGCGTTAAGAAGCTGACATTTGTGAGCTCGAGGCGGTCTCCCTCATAGTTGATCGATCCAGATGTTGCATTAAGCGGTCTGTCCAGGCCGGATGGCCTGTAAAACAGATCCTTCGCCTCTGTCCTCAGTGCCAGGACCGGCTGTTCAGGCGATCCGCTCAAGTTCAGCCTGAGATCCCTGACCTGGCCGTACAGCTGGTGATTGGATAGAAGCGGAAGCTCCACCTGCAAGCAATCCAGAACATCCGTCAGTGCGTTGAATTCCAGATGGTTGGCAGTAAGGGTTAGATCAAGTGCAGGCACAGATGAGCTTCTTATTGAGCCTGAGAGCAGAAAACCATCTTGTCTCAGCATTCCAGAGATCTTGCTAAATGACATTGTCTTGCCGTCATAGGCGACTGCTCCGTTCATCTGCCTGACTAATGCAGGCTGTTCCTTAGTGCCCAGATCAACGTTCTCCAGCCTGGCGACGAGATTGACACCGTCGGTAGTGCCGCCGGTTGCAAGCGAACCTTCCAGATGCAGCCTGCCCTTGAGGACAAGATTGTGCGGTGAGAGGATTCCCAGCTCCGTAAGGAGAGCATGGGAAGGATCATCCGGTCTGGACAGTCCGCGCGCCAGGGGCGCCAGGGCGATTGTGCTGTTGATGATCTCAATTCTCGAGTGCTGGCTGACAGGGTCGTAATCTGCTGCCAGGCGGATTACGGACCCGGAGCAGGCAATCTC
>CAYPBX010000216.1:0-2841 GCA_964409075.1 uncultured Candidatus Obscuribacterales bacterium | reverse complement strand
AGGTCCGCCCCTCCGACATCCACAGGGAGGGGATCAGCCGCATCTCGCAGGCGGCCTTCTGCCAGAAGGCATAGGTAAGGAGAGCGCCTGTAATGCGCAGGCTCAATCAGCTCCTTGAGCACCAGCCCTTGCGCATCTACGGAGGCTGCGATAGTCGAGTTGGATCGGTTACCGCTAATCGTCATGGCCACATTGGCCCTGCCTGCCTGGACTCTTCCTGCCTTTAGTGAGGCGAGCCGGGATCCCCAGCCCGGCGTATGCGAGGCAGCCGGGGAGTCCGGAAAGAGTGCCGCCAGAACTCTGAGATCTGGAATAAAGGCCTTAATCTCGGCCTGGTAAGATTTTCCCGTGCCGAGCCAATCGACGATTTCGCCGGTGCTGGCGAAATCGAGACTGTCGAGCCTTAATTGGAGATCCTGCCAGCGGATTTTGCTTGCGTTCACCAACAGCTGCCCGGCACCGGAGGCTGCAGTCACCTCAAGAGGACCAACATCCCCCAGAGGTATAGACAGGTTGTGCGCAGCCAGGCTGACCCGGGCAACAGCTTTACGAGAGAATATCCCATTGGCCTTCAGCTTGACGTCGATCAGTCCTTTTGTATCGGATAGATTGGGAAACCATCGACCAAGATCCTCCGTGTTTACACTCTTGGCATCAAGATCAACAGAAAACTGGTTGTCTCTCCAGGCTTTCAATCTGCCATGACCGAAGGCTGTTATTCTTACCTGGGTTTTGTAATTTTTCCCGGGCATTTTGAAAGCCAGATAAAAGGGCCAGCGCCTCTTGCCCCTGGCTGAGACCAGCTTTAGATCGAGGTCGGTCAACTCGTAGCTGGTGTCTTTACTGCCGGTTGCCTGTCTGTCGGTCAGGTGGAGCCGACCATCCTCAATTTGCAAGAAGCGTATCTCCGGTCCTGCCCTGATTAGATCTGAGAAGTTCCACTTGTTATTGCCCAGATGCTGCGCCCATACTTGCGGCCTCTTAAACGAGAGGTGTCGAACAATCAGCTGTCCTCTTGTAAGAGGCAGAAATGCCAGACCGATTTCGGTCGGGCCTGCCTGCAAGAAGGGCTCGTTGGTAAGCTCTGCAACCTCTATGGCGTCGGTGGCGATCGATACTCCATTGAGTCCCAGGTGCCAGGACAGTCTTCCCAGGGAGACTTTTCTGCCGACCCCGGAGGCCAGCGATTCCTCGATATGTTTCCGTGCCCAATCAATGTCGAGAGAAAACGCCCAGGCCAATAGAATGAGGAGCGAAAACAACCAGCCGCCGAGAAACTTGACGACCAGGCTAATATATCTTCTCCTGGACCGGTCCGCCGTTGCCATTGTCTTGTCTGCTCTGTATCTTTCACCGCTGACAATCACTGCCTATTCGGTGGTCGGCACTGCCGCCTCCGCTGAATGCCTGGTCAGGCGTTGCAACTTATTGAAGGCGCTGCGCGATGGTATTCAGGTAATTCGCAGGAGAGCGCTGCCAATCCTGCCCAGGGCAGGATTTTGGACTGAGGGAGCTCTCCAATTGTTTGGACAGATAGAACCAGCATTCGGTTCCCGGAGAAAGGGACTGCGGCCTGAGCCGGGCTTTGAGTCATGACCGGTAGCAGTTATAATCCGCTTAAGTTGATTCTACATGGGAGCTGCGCGTGGGCCGCGATTACTCACAAAAGGAGCTTGAGGCAAGGTGCAGGCCAGTCTTTGAGAAAATCATGTCTGAGCTGGGCAACCAGTATGGAGGCTGGCTGGTTGCCATTGAGCCTGACTCCGGTGACTATCTTCTTGGGCAGGACGATTATGAGATCCTTTCCCGGGCGCGGAAGAAACATCCTGACTCCGTTTTTCTGATCCTCAGGCTCGATGCCGGCGATCAGTCCGTAGATTCTTTCTGTTGATCTTGCCTGTCGGAGATAAGCGCTTGACCGTACTCTATGGACGCATCGACGATAGCGGAGCGGTTCTCCTGCCGGTAACTCTCATGGCCTCCGACGGACTTGAGATAGAGATTGAGGCAGCCATCAACCTGGCTTTTAGAGGCTGCCTGGCGGTCGGCAATGATCTTGTCAACCGACTGGGATGGCGACGGCTCGGCTCCCGTCCCGTGCGCTTCGGATCCGACGTGCGGCTAATTGATCACTACATCGCTACGGTATCCTTGGGCGCGGAACCGTCAAATGTTGTTGTTCTCGGCGGCATAAGCAGCCAGGCCATTGTCGGGCAGCGCCTCCTGTCCGGAGGGAGACTGGAAGTAGACTTCAAATCCGGAAGCGTTGCCCTGAGGTAATCCAGCCGCGCGCCCTGGTTGCCTTGAATCGTCCAGGCAAGGGCCCGAGCCGAAGGAGCAGCTACAGAAAAATCGCCGAGGGAGCGACCTCTGACAGTATGCTCAGGGAGCGACTATGAAATATGATGCTCGTAAGCATACCTGACAAGAGCTGCCCGGCTCCCGAGATTCAGCTTTTTCCTCAGGCGAGATACATGCACCTCGGTGGTCCCCTCTGTTATATGCAGTATCTCGGCAATCTCTCTATTGGACCGTCCCCGCGCTACCTCCCGCAAGACCTCGATTTCGCGCTGACTCAGCTTTACGCGCACGCGGCTCTGGCTCTCCTGCCTCTCCGTTAGCTCGCGGGTGGTGCTGACAACATCATTGAGCTGGGTGCACAGCTGGGTCAATTTGTCTATGTTTCTTCCTTGTTTCTCGACAATCTCATACAAGCGAGCCTGGCTTATGGCTATGGCAAGCTGGCCGGCAATTCTAGCAATGAGATTTATCTGGCTGCCGGTCCACATCCGCTGACTTTCACAATCGTCCAGATGCAAAATTCCCAAGAGCCGTCCTTGA
>CAYPBX010000215.1:0-5257 GCA_964409075.1 uncultured Candidatus Obscuribacterales bacterium | reverse complement strand
ATCTTGGGCTCAAGGCTGTTCTCAGGCTCCAGCTCCACACGCTTGTGGTAAAGAGAGACCCACTTGTGCTCAAAAGCCAGTCGCTCAAAGTCAGTCTTCAGGTCACAGCTTGTGTGCGGACCAAAGCCTACCTGGACATGACAATGGCGCCCATGGTTGACAATCTCCGCACAGGATCCCGCATCCGGCCTTGAGGGGCTGCCATCGCGAATTTCAAAGGCATCTGAGCAGACGGCGTGTGCATCAGGCACACAGGAGTTGTGGTGCTCAAATCCGTCCGCCCAATCGATTGCAGCAACACCGGTACCATCACCGGAGTCGCCGCCGAAGTCAGCCGCATCGCCGTAATCGCCATAACCAGCGAAATCAGACGGGCCGACGACACCACCGTCGGCGTCCATCCCACCAAATCCATCAGCATCCATAGTCAATCAACCTCCTTTCTGAGGTTTATCTGTGCCTGCCACCTATAGAGTTCATTGAGCCAGGCGGTAAGATGACAGTGTTGGCCAGGAACCGATAATGGAAGACACCTCTCTGATTCTCCTGAAGCCTGCCCCGGTAGAGCTACTGACCGCCTGGCTCAAAGAGCTCTATGGGCGGCCTGTCCAGATCGGCGCCAGACAACTCTTGAGGCATCGAGACCTCTCGAAAGTGGAGAGGCTCTTCATTCCAGATTCCCTGCCAGAGACTCTCATCTACAAACAGGTCATCCCACCCTGGGACATCGAGCAGGATCTCCTCGAGCGTGTGCTCATACCCTCCATCTCCAGCTCGCCGCAGCTCTACATGGTCGGCCATTACCAGGAAGTGACAGCCCTCTTTATGGAGGACTTGGGAGAAGTCCATATCACCAACGCTCTCAGCTCCGGGCTGGTCAGCCGCCTGGGAAAGGAGCTGGCTAGAATGCACCGCTCCTACGGCTACCGAACCGATGAGCTTTTGCAAGCGCAGGTGCTGCATACCCTGTTCCCGCTCGATTATGGGCAGCTGGCAACGGACCTCGCCGAGCGTCTTACCAGCTGGGGATTGCTTTCACAGTCCCAGGCAGATGGACTGATCAATGTCTCAACACAGGCTGCATCAAGACTGGCAGGCGAGCCTATATCGCTTGTGCACGGCGATCTGTTTGCCGAAAACCTTCTTGTGAAGAACAACCGGGTCTGTCTGGTGGACTGGTCCTGGTTCACACACCTGGGTGTGCCGCTATTGGACATCGCCACTCTTGCCATGGATCATTTCAAGAACGGAGCTCTTTCCAGATACAGCCAAGACCTGATTGAGTCCTACTGCTTTGAGTCCGGGAGGCTGCCCGACGATCTGCTGCACGCCTTGCCTGCAGCAGAAGCTGCCTTCAAGCTGTTCTTTCTCCGTTACCTCGTTGATCGCAGACAGAGAGGCATCACGAGCACCACGGTTGGCCATGTTGATGACTTCATGCGTCAGGTAATAGCAGAGCTTCTAGAATACCTGGCTCACTCCTGGCAATCTCCTTGAAAGCCCCGCCTAGAGTTTCAGGTAGGGGGCATTTGTCAGCCGCTCCGCACCATTAGCGGTGACCACCAGGTCGTCCTCTATCCGCACGCCGCCCAGCCCCTCGATATAGATACCTGGCTCATCCGTGAGAACAGCTCCTTCTTGAAAGGCATCATTCTCATAATCGTACGGATCATGTGCTACCAGCCCCAAGCTGTGCCCCAGCCCGTGCGTGAAATACTTTCCGTAACCACGCTCAGCAATATAGTCACGGGCGACCATGTCGTAATCACGCCACATGACCCCTGGCCTGAGCGCTTTTCTCGCTGCCTCATTCGCTCCTAGAACTACTCGGTAGACATCCACCAGCTCAGGGTCCGGCTGCCTGCCAGGGACAAAGATTGTTCTGGTAATGTCCGAGCAGTACCCACCGGGGAAGACGCCCCCGAAGTCCATGACGACCGGCTCACCTTGCCTCAATCGCCGTCTACCTGTGGCGTGATGCGGCACTGCAGAGTTGGGACCTGAAGCCACAATCGTCGGGAAGCTGTTGCCTGCCGCTCCTGATAGGCGCAGCCGCATGTCAATCTCGAAAGCCAGATCGGCTTCCGTCATCCCTGGCTTTATCAGTGGAACAACCGCCTTAAAGACACCGCTGGTAAGGCGACAAGCCTTACTCAAGGCTGCCAGCTCACGGGAGTCCTTAACCTGCCGGAACTTCTCGACCAGGTGCACAGTGGGCACGAGCTTTGCCTTAAGCGATCCTTTCCATGACTCAGCAACTTGTACCGGCAGATGTGCCGCCTCAAATCCAATCCTGCTTCCACGCTTAACGCCTACCTTTTCCAAGATCGCATTAATCTCATCGCTAAGCTTGCCCCCACGAGCCAGCCTAACCATCCGAAAGTGCGACGCTTCACTTGTGGCTCGCAGGTAGTAACGCGCATCAACAACAATATATGCGTGCTTCCTGGTGATTAAGAGCACAGCTGTTGTACCACTAAAACCGCTCAAGTAGAAAACGTTCTCGTTATCGCCCTCATGCGTGCGGACAATCAGAGCCTGCAGCTTCAGCTTGCCAAGCGCCATGCGTACTTTTTTCAGCCGGTTCCTCATAGCGCCATATTATACGCTCCAGGCCAGTGTGGCGAGCTGGCAGAAAGTCGAGAAGCTCTGCCTGGCAGTCTCACTTGGGTATCACGTGCTGACTGCTCAGCAGGCGCTGGCTCAATGAGCATCCGTACACCAAATCCGGTGCCGCCACTCGGATAAGAGCCCGGCTCTCAGGGAATTATGATTGAGGATACTGGCTTCTTGGGCTTGAAAACCTTGATAGCTCGCTTTGTAAGCTCGCCGTTGGCCACACTGGTTCGCTCCTCATCTGTCTCCACGACGGTCGAGAGGATGCCGATCTCGACCACCTTACCCTTGACGGCCAGGCCTACAACCTCAATCTCATCTCCAATGCGCACATGGGGATTGAACTGCAGTGTTATTCCAGCAATCAGAGAACCGGCAGCATCTTTCATCGCCAGAGTGAGCGCCGCTGCGATAAGAGTTACGCTCAAGGCAAGCTGGCTCATTAGCCCTGGGGAGAGGATACCCAGGCAGAGGAAGATCGCTAGAGGCCAGTACAGCAACCGCAAGATCATATTGACGCCGTTTTTGCCGGCAGGACTTGCTTGCCCTTTCTCCAAGAGTTTGGCGACCGCAGTCTTGACCGGGCTCCAGGAGGCCCAGGCAACGCTGAAAACACAAAGGGAGATGATTAAATTCACGACCGATGGCAGGAGCCTCTTACCTGTATCGACGAGGGTACTGCCGAAGATCTCCTGAATCCTGGTCCCAAAAACATCGGTTGTGCTGCCGACCACAGCAAGGACAACCAGCAGAATGGCCGGGCTCAGGCGCCTGAGCCAGGTGAGCACACCGGTATTCATGCTCTGCTCCTTCTGTCAGCAGCGCGCACAAGGACAGCGAGCTGCCAATTTTTGTTTGTAAATTAACCCTGACGCGCAGATACGCGCCTGGGGGTTTAAAGCTAACTGGGATTGCCTGGTCTTTTAAACAGCTGGGGTAGCAAGAACATCCTCAAAGCCAACGAGAAAGTACAAGTTCAACCATACTGAAGCAGACTCCAGGCATGCAATCATCCGATTTGGTAGCTCATTACAATCCAGGTAGTATTTCTCCCACTGAGGAAGAACAATTGATCAGGCACAGGTATCTGCAGGTCGCCTATGACCCTGGCTAAGATGTCCTGGATTGAGTGAGGATTAACCGCATTGAGTTGGCGACCGTCCCAAAATGTACATATACATTCACTCCCGGGTGTCTGCGTTGCTATCGTATCTAGTATCACCAGCGCTAGCAAGAGACATCCCGGCATGTAAGAACACCTGTGGGTGGCTCTTGCCTGCAAATCGCTGTGCCGCACCTGGCCAACAACCCTACGCGCCCCCTCGGGAGCTGACGGCCTCCAGCATCTCACGATAGGACATGGATACGGGCTCAGCCTCATCGCCCAGCAGCCTCGAAGCTAATTTGAGGATGGCCTGGCGCGCCGCCAGGACAAAGCTGTCCTTCTCCACTAGGATCTCTATCTCCATGTAATCGCCCGAGTACAAGCCCAGCCCTGCCACCGCATCGAGTGCAATCAGCGCTTTATGGCCGGCAAGCTTGCCCCGGTAAACAGCCCGGCGTTTTGAAAAAGACGGGGGCTCACCTGCAGCCTGAGACCGACTCAGGTCGACCAGGCAGTCCCTGGCCAGCTTACCCAGCGGCTCCTCGATCTCCCGGCGCTCCCTGCCTCCTGCACTGGTTTGCACCCAAACTTTATGAGTCAGCAGGTAGGAAATGCGGCCGGCTGACGACTCCTCCCTTATGCGCAACATCTCCCCCTGCCCCTCAACAGGCAAGAAGAGATCGCACATGTCAATTACCTCTGTCAGCTTGAAGCCGAGCCCGGACAGCTCCTTGCCGAGAGAGGAAACGGCCTCAGGCCGGATTCGGTACTTCCTTTCCACCTCCAGGCGACCTGCCTGGTCCTGATGAGCAGAGGCCCCTGGGCTCAAACAGGCGCAGAGCCTTTGCCACAAGCACTTGAAGTTTTCAAACAGACTCAGGTTAGCCTCTCCTGTCTCACGTAAAACAAAGGCAGCTGCCTCAGGTAGGAAGCAACCTGCCAGTCCATCCTTAAGCGCCTGGATACGCCGCTGCCACAAAGTACAACGCTTCTCTCCACCTTGATGGAACAAAGGTTTGCCACCAGATTAGTCAGTCAGAGTTCAATGGCTGCATTTGGGATCCTGCTTCTCTTTGTTGCATACGAAACTAAGAATCTACCTATACCTTAAGTTGCCTTCCCCTTGAAAAGCCACGCCTTTGAGGGTTGCGTTAATGCGGCCTCGCCAATCTTAAACGACCGGGACTGCTTTCAAAGCCCCGCCTGGCTGTCCTCTCCTTTGCAGGCTGCAAACCAGCCCAGCGAGCTTATAGAGAAGAATTCTCAATAAACTTCAAGCTAACATCTTCTCTTTTCATGTCCAGAGATTACAGGAATATAAATAGCGGGGTTGGCGCAGGTTCTTCCCATCCCCGCCTGCGCTCTGTTAGCTTCGAATCACAATTGCCTCTCGCTTTCAATTTGCAAAAACCTTCAGGCAGCGTCAATCTCCCTAATCAATCGGCCCGCCAGATTACGTACGTTTGACCAGGCAGCTAATCCGGCTGTTTTAGGTTTTGGTTAAAAAGCTTATCTGTGTTTGCCTGCTGTTCGGCC
>CAYPBX010000214.1:0-5285 GCA_964409075.1 uncultured Candidatus Obscuribacterales bacterium | reverse complement strand
AGCCTGTAGATCACATGATCTCCATATTTTTTCATGCCATGTGTGCTCATCAGACCAAGACTCGCCACTGGCATCCCTTCTATTTGGCTCCGCAAGCGGAGGTTGAGAGCTACAGCATAGAGAGGCTCACCAACGAATTCCGCGACAGGATAGACTTTCTCGATATCGCCAGCTTTCATATGCATTGGTATCATTTGGGCTTTTTCTCTCTCACCCACTTCGATGTTTTCTTAGAGCCGTTTGACAAATCTGCCGGTTGGTCGCTCTACAGAACCAGGGACAATATGATCATCCTGGTGCTGCGCTATGAATCGCTGCCAACAGCATATGAACAGGGCTTGACCGAATTCATGCGCCTAGTTACCGGGGACAGCTCCTTAGAGATCAACATAGCCAGAAAGAACCTCTCCTCCCAGAGGTGGTATGGAGCAATAAAGGAGGAGTTCGTAAGACAGCTCTGGCTCCCTGATAAGACCTTGGAGCAACTCTACTCATCGCGATACTGTCAGCACTTCTACACACCAGATGAGCTTAACAGCTTCAGAAAGCGCTGGTCCAGAGCCTGCCCCGCTGAATAGACAGTTCCTTCTGCCTGGCAGCGTTAACGCCGGGTTTTTCAGCGGTCGATGCGGCAGGGCTGCCGCGTTCGCCAGTAAGCACCCTGCTAACAACAGGTCCGGGCGCTTGAATGAAAGGATCTCGAAACGGGCAAATAAGGATTAGGGCGGGGAATTCAGACAGTGGTTGACAGGACAAAATTTAACAAGCTGCGCAAAGCCGATACGCCAGGCGGCAATCTCTTCAGCTCGAACGGCCTGGCGCCCTTGATGTACTGGTTCGCCACCTTGCGAACTACGGATTTAATCACCTTCTTTGTCGCTCTTGCCCTCGTCGCCCTCCTGGCCTATCTCCACCTCTCAGGTGTCCTGGGCTAATTGAGGAAAGAACCCATCCAGGCGGTTTTTCCCACTTAATACCAGCATCTTACACAAATCACATCTCGAGTCGCCTTGTACGCCCGGCGTCTCCCCTTGGAATGTGAGGATATTATATCTAGAATATACCTGTCGCCCGGCAACGGTCTCTGGCAACATCGGGCGAAGGCGGGTTGGCAGATTGGCTCCAGATAAGACCTCCGGCCTGGCAAATACCTCCACAGCTGGCGGCACCTGCAGAAGGCGCTGGCAGGCAAGAGCGCTCTTACTCATAGGCGCCTTCCTGTCCGGTTTGCTGGGCGCAAGTCAGACAGCAGGAGCTGCTGACTTCAGCCGGGCTAAGAAAGTCTACGTACCGCCAACCAGGATCCAGCGACGAATTGATTACTACGCCTTGCGAGAGGGTGAAAGCACCGCTTCCGGGCAGGCTGAAACTTTCTCCAAACCGGCATCCGGCAAGCGATCTCACAATACTGGAACCGGACTGGTTCCGCCACCGCCGGCAGTTGCACCTCCCGTTCTTTCAGATATAGAGCCCTCTGGACCGTGGAGCAACAAGGGCCACACGGGCTCCTACAAGACAGGTGGCTCGGCTGGCGGACCAATCCCCTACAGTAGAAGTCGATCCACCGCAGGCGAAAGCATACGTCTGAAAGCAAGCCGCCTCGCGGAGAGCGGCAGACTGGCAGATGCTAAGGAGCTGCTTGAAAGAGGATTGCGTCTCGCCCCGGGCGACAGGTTGCTTAAGGAGGATCTCGCCAGCATATATATGGCTGAGGCAAGCGCGCGCCTCCAGGCAGGCAGCCTGGATGAGGCGGCAGCGCTGGCCAGGCAATCGCTTGATCTAGGATCTGAGAGCAGGTCGGCTGAAGAGCTGCTATCTACAATCCTCAAGGCCCAAGGAATTCAAGCAAATGACCCGGAGCAGCGCCTCGAGCTTGCCAGGCAGCTGGGTGCTGCCAACAAGCTCAGGCAAGCCGAGGTGGAGTACCGACAGGCGCTAAAAATAAAGCGCTCGGCACCCGTCCACATAGGACTGGGTGCCCTGCTCCTCGAGCAGGGCAAAAAGGCCAGCGCTAAGCTGGAATACGACAAGGCGCTGGCGCTGGATCCCACCTCCTCAGAAGCTCTACGGCAGCTCGGCATCCTCAAGCTGGGGCTGGGCGACACAGTGAGGGCCAATGCCGATCTCAGCCAGGCTCTTGAGCTTAATCCAGCGGACACGGCAGCCGCCCGCCATCTCATCGGCCTATGGCAAAAACAGGTCTCCCGATTTCCCAACAACCCCAACAGCCATCTGGGTCTTGCCCGCGTCTACCAGCTCGCCGGCGACCTTAACTCAGCCCAGGGAGAATACAGGCAGGTAGTGCGCCTCGATCCAAATCATCCTAACCTGCCGGCAGCCAGGCGCAGCTTCAAGCGGTCTATCCTAAGGCAGCAAGCCTGGCGCCATTTCCAGGCAGCACGGACCCTTGCAGACCAAGGCGCGCTGGCGGAAGCGCAGCAAATGTTGATCGAGGCTCTCAGCATCGATCCAGCAAGCACGCAGGCGCGGCTTTACCAGGGGGAGCTCTTTGAGCGGTCCGCAGAGTACTCAAGAGCGCGGGAAGCCTACCTGCGCATATTGAAGGATGATCCCAACAATATCGCTGCTGCAAGGCGCATCTACAAGCTACCGGCTCCAGACGGCAGATCGCCGCCTGCCGTAACCGGCAGTACCGGCGACCCGTTCTCAATAACCGGCCTCATCCCCGAGGATCCCCCGGGCACCGCTTATCCAGCAAGCCCGGCTCCCGATCAGATCACCTCCCTGTCCAACTTTGTGATCTCATTGCGCAATCATACGCTCGGACAGGATGCCCACATTCAGGAGGCGGAAGCCAGGACCAGAAGCCTGCGCGATGCGCTTGCCAGATCAATAACCGGCAGGCCAGCGATGAGATCGCCTGTTTCCCGCAAGTTCCTGCAGCCCGGCAGCCTGGAGTCTCTCCTGGGCGGGAGCGCAGCCGTGTTTGTGGAAGCACCGCCGGCCTTGCCCGGCATGAAAGAGACCCTCATCGAAGGCAAGGCGAGTACCGGCGGCAGCGATCCGCCCGTCGCGCCCTCCCGCCGCAGGCCGGGCCGGCAGGCCGTCGCACCGGCCACGATACCACCGCCAGGCAGACCCGTGCTGTTCGAGCTCTTGAGAGTTCATGCGGATAGATCGTCGGTCAGACTCCAGGTCGCCTTGAGAAACAGGGGGCCGACATCCATCTCCCTTCCAGGCAGCCCAACAGCCCTGGTAAGATCTCCCGGGAATCCCGATCGCAAGGTGAAGATCCGTTTCTCCGGCAAGGTAGTCCCGGCCGGCGGCAATCTGACCGGTACGGTCAGGGTGCCCGGAAACCCTCTGAGCCCGGGGGCGACCATTGTGCTCACCGATCTGGACCCGGCTGACTTCGGGAGCCGGCGGCTCTATCTGACCGCCGCCGGACAGATGCTGTAGCGCCGATTCTCCACGAGCCAATTCCCCGGCCAGTAGGACAGGAGCAGTAAAGGCCTGGGACTACATGAGATACTGCGGCACCTGCTGATAGAGGTAGCGCAGGGTAGCTTTATCGGAGGGCGAAGGCGCATCGACCAGATTGTTTTCATACATCAGATCGTTCCTGTAAGGGCTGTGCTCCTTTATCCCCAGCGCATGCCCGAACTCATGGGCCGCCCTTGCCCGTAGCTTGTCCTCTCCGCCGGCAAGCGCCAGGTCCATCACTACCGGCAGCTGCCTGTACTTCGGCAGCCTGGTCTGCTCCGGAGTAAAGAGCTGAGCACAGGTCAGGCCGCCGACATAGTTGCCGCCAGGCTCGGTCGAGTCCCTGAAGGCATCGCGAAAGAAGACCAGGACCTGCGCGGATCTGGGATCATCGGTAAAGCCAAAGCTGATGATCCCCTCCCTTTCGAGATCTCGCCAGGTCTCAAAGCCGGCAGCCACCACGTAGTTGAGCTCCGGTGTCCAATCTGAGGCTGTCTCGACCCCCAGGAAAGGTTCAGGCTGTTGAAGCATTCCAAACACAAGCGCCACCCTGGATTCCTTCAATTCCTCGATCGACCCGTCAGGCAGCTGATAGCCAGGGCTTATCCAGACGAGTATCGGCATCTTCTCTTTCTGCCAGCGCGCCAGAGCCCAGTTGAGCGAGGGCTCGCCCGGGTTGTAGACCTCCGGCGGCGCGCTGGCCGGACGCTCCATCCCGCCTGTCAGATGCACCCCTCCTGAGGCTGGCAGCCTCTGACCAGATGGTTGCGTAAAAGTTTGAAATCTAGCCGGTGGTAGAACCCGCTTATCCGCCCCCTGGGCCGGGGCCTGGCAAAGCGTTGCCAGCACCACGAGAACCATTACCAAATTCCCGGCGCAAGCGATCACTAACCCTCCAGGCTGGCCCGAGCCGGCTCTTGACACAGTCGGCTGATCTCTCCTAGAACCTTATTTTAGCGAACATCAATTCACGGTCGCTGCCAACACGTTCCGCAGATCGGTTTTTACCCTCGGCTGCTACCGCCGGTTCGCTCCTATTATGCTCGGCTGCCGCTATTTGTTTGTAATCGCCCGTCGCGCTCTCGCCTGTCGTCACGCGAGGCAGAGGCTCCCTGGGCATGCCGCGCATACGTCAGGAGACTATAATGGTCGGGCGTTCGTCTCTCGCTCCATCGGCTAACATGGTTTCTCCCCGCATTACCGTAACACAAACTTACGATCAGCTCAGCCTTAAAATTGCCCAGATAATCAGGGAGCAACTCGAGAAGAAACCAGACAGCCTCCTGGCGTTGCCCACCGGCAGAACACCTCTGGGCTGTTATCAGACCCTTTCTGACTGGTCAGCGCAGGCTGAAATTAGCTGGTCACAGGCCAAGTGCTTCGCGGTTGATGATTACCTGGACAGCCAGGAGGAGCTGAGCTTTCAGCACTACCTGTCCGCCAGGCTCTACGACAGCACGGACCTGCCGCAGACAGCCCGCTTCAATCCGCGGTTTGTGGCGGATTACGATCGGCTGATCGCCGGGCTGGGCGGACTCGATATAACGCTCCTGGGGATTGGCCACAACGGTCATGTGGCTTTCAACGAGCCGGGAACACCGCTTTTGAGCTGGACACACTGCCTCTGGTTGACCGAGAGCACCCGGCAGGCCAACGCACGCTTTTTCCCATCTCCTGAAGAGGCCCCGCGCCTGGCAGTCACTATGGGAATGCAGACGCTGCTTGCCAGCCGCTACCTGGTTCTCATCGCCAGCGGCGAGCATAAACGCGCCATTCTTAAACGATCGCTTTTGGAAGGAGAGGCAACGAGCCAGATTCCCGCATCCTTCCTCCGCTACCAC
>CAYPBX010000213.1:0-5309 GCA_964409075.1 uncultured Candidatus Obscuribacterales bacterium | reverse complement strand
TAATAGCGGCTGCTGCCCGCTGTTAAGCATGGCTTCGACCAGCCCGACAAAGAGCGGGTGAGGATGGTCTGGACGCGACTTGAGCTCAGGATGAAACTGGCAGGCTACAAAGAAAGGATGCCCCTCGAGCTCAATTATCTCCACCAGGCGCCTGTCCGGCGACAGTCCACTAAAAACCATGCCTGCTGCCGCCAGCCTATCCCGATAGCTGTTGTTGACCTCATAACGATGCCTGTGACGCTCCCCTATCTCTGCCTGGCCGTACAGCCGCCGTGCTGTGCTGCCTTCGGCAAGCTGGCAAGGATACCGCCCCAGGCGCATGGTGCCGCCTTTGTCTACCACGCCATGCTGATCGGGCATGAGGTGAATGACAGGATGCTCTGTTTGTAGATCAAACTCAGTGGAGTGCGCCCCGACAAGTCCGACTGCACTCCTGGCAAACTCAATTACAGCTGTCTGCATACCTAAACACAGCCCCAGATAAGGAATGCGATTTTGCCTGGCATACCTGGCCGCTTCAATCTTGCCGTCTATACCCCGATCGCCAAAACCGCCCGGCACCAGAATGCCATCAATATCATGAAGATACTCCTGGCTCCCGTGCTTCTCAATGTCTTCGGAAAGCACCCACTTTATCTTCACAGCAACACCAAGCTGAGCCGCTGCATGCTTGAGCGACTCGACAACTGAGATGTAAGCGTCCGAGAGCATAACGTACTTGCCGACGATACCAATGAGGACCGCCTGCCCCGGGTGCTTCACGCGCTCGACCAGCTCCCTCCACTCGCCCAGATCGGGCAGGTTGTCAGGCAGATTGAGCCTCTCCAGCGTCCTGACCGCCAGGCCTTCCTGTTCCAGGAAGAGCGGCACCGCATAGAGATCCTGCACGTCGCGGCACTGAATTACCGCATTCAAATCAACGTCTGTGAAAAGGGCCAGCTTCTCGCGGATGGCAACAGAAATTGCTCTTTCCGTGCGGCAGACGAGAATATCCGGCTGAATCCCGTGGCTGCGCAGCGTTGCCACCGAATGTTGGGTGGGCTTGGTCTTCAGCTCGCCGGTGGTGCGCAAGGACGGGATCATGGTGGCATGAATGTAACAGACCTTGTCGCGGCCCACATCTTTGCGAATCTGCCGAATGGCCTCCAAAAAGATAAGCCCCTCAATATCACCGACAGTGCCACCGACCTCGACAATGACGACCTGCGCCCGGCTGGCCTCAGCTGCCCTCCTCAGAAAATTCTTAATCTCGTTAGTTACATGCGGGATCATCTGCACCGTCCCGCCCAGGTAATCGCCCCTCCTCTCCTTCTCCAGCACGCTCTTGTAAATGGCACCGGCAGTCACATTATTCATGCGGCTGAGGTCACGATTGAGAAAGCGCTCGTAATGCCCCAGATCCAGATCGGTCTCCGCTCCGTCCTCTGTAACAAATACCTCCCCATGCTGGTAGGGGCTCATAGTGCCCGGATCGACATTCAGGTAAGGATCGAGCTTGACGATGGTCGTCTCCAGCCCGCGTGCCCTGAGGAGGCGTCCCAGTGAGGCTGCAATAATGCCCTTGCCAAGCGAGGAGACCACCCCTCCGGTCACAAATACAAACCTGGTTTCCATTCAGCCTCCTGCCAGCCAAACTGAAATGCGCACCTACTCCCACACTATAAGCGATAAATCTCATCTAAGACCAATAATAGCTCCCCAGCCAGGGGAGAATTCCCACTGGTGTGGACTGCGCTTTTCGCCTCGCCGCCTGGGCATGATAATAGAAATGCCATGCCCATGGAGTGGAGCAGGCGAGGAGCAAGCCTGCGGAGCGATTGCAGGGATCGCCTTGTAAGCGCGCGTCAATCGATAATTCTCGGCACCTTGAAATAGCCTGCCTCTTGCCCTGGAGCAGCCGTCAGAAAGGCATCCCGCCCAGGCGGCAGCTCTACCTCATCCGCGCGCATGACGTTGGTTAGCGACAGACAGTGAGACATTGGCTCCACGCCTTCAGTGTCCAGCTCGGCGAGCTCCTTGAAGTAGCCGATAATCCCAGTTAGCTGGGCCGAGAAGAGCTCCTTCTCCTTGTCGGACAGCTCCAGCCTGGCCAGCTTGGCAACGTGCTCCACCTGTTTGATAGAGACCATTGCGCCATGGTAGCACGGCTCAGCCGGTCCTGAATAAATGGCCCGTCCTTTTCTTGTGGAGGGAGGGGGAATGGTCTATGCTCCTTCATGTTGCCTGGTCCTGGGAGACCGCTTGCGATGCTCATCGACACCCTGCTCCTGGTTATTGCGCTCCTGATCATCCTCTTCTCGGCCGAGCTATTCACCAACGGGGTCGAATGGTTAGGGCAGAGACTGAGCTTAAGCGAAGGTGTCGTAGGCTCAGTGCTGGCAGCCGTAGGCACAGCGCTGCCCGAGACCTTGATCCCTGTAGTTGCGGTTCTCTTTTTCGCAAGCAAGGAAGGAGATCAGGTAGGCATAGGCGCTATTGCAGGCGCCCCCTTTATGCTCAGCACCTTGACGCTTGCCCTCACCGGCTGGTCGATGTGGTACTACGCAGAAAGAGGGCGGCGATCGCCAGGGATCAACCTTAATAAAGTGGTGCTCTCCCGCGACCTCAAGTATTTTATCTTCGCCTACACAATTGCCATGGTAGCCACTCTGGTCCGGGAGCTCCCCGCCGTGCGCTTTATTGTCGCTTTTCTTCTCTGCGCCACCTACGGCAGCTACCTGTATCAGACCTTCGGGCACCAGGGAGAAGTGGGCGGGGAGCCTGGACAGCTTTACCTCGACCGCCTGGTAAAGCAAGGATCCAACAGGCTCTTTCTCATCATCCCTCAGGTGCTGGTCGGCTTGAGTGGTATCCTGGGCGGTGCGTTTATTTTTGTCGATCATGTTAAGTCGCTCTCTCTGGGTATAGGCATCCCTGCGGTGGTCCTCTCGCTGATCATCTCTCCGATCGCCACTGAGCTCCCCGAGAAGATAAACAGCGTCCTCTGGGCCCGCAGCGGCAAGGATACGCTGGCTATGGGCAATGTCACCGGCGCTCTGGTCTTTCAGAGCTGCTTCCCGGTAGCCTTCGGCATAGCCTTCACGCACTGGGCCCTCTCGGCAGGCACAATCGCAACCGGCATCATAGCGATACTGTGCGCTGCTACATACCTCAGGCTGATCGGCAACGACGGACTTAAGCCGCAACATCTCATGACAGGAGCGCTTATCTACTCGGTGACAATCGCTGGTTTGATTATCACTGGCCATCAGGCTCCCCACTGACCAGGTTGCGATGAGCCGGCTCGGGCTCTCGCGCCGGCTCATCCTCCCCCTGAGGGCCGACGAACGAGACAGGTCTTTCCGGATGCGTGAAATCAAGCAGGATCTTAATCGATGCCGCTACAGGAATGGCGATAAGCATGCCCAGAGCACCAGCCATCACCTCGCCACAGAGAACCGCAAAGATAACCACCAGTGGATGCAGCTCGACCGCGTGCCCTATCACTCTGGGAATGATCAAGTAGTCCTCCAGCCAGCGAGCTCCCGTGTAAAACGCGATGATGATTAAAGCCTTTGTCAAATCAAACTGAGCGAACCCTACCAGAGTGGCAATGGTGGTAGCTGCTATCGGTCCCAGGACCGGTATGATCTCCAGGAATCCTGAGGCGATGGCAATGACAAGCGCATATTTCATGCCGATCGCATAATGCAAGAAAGAATAGGCAATTGTGGACATAATGACGATAAGCAGGAGCTGCCCTCTGACATACCTGGAGAGCATGCGATTCATCTCGCCTGAGAGGCTGGCGAAATCCTCCCGTCTGTTCTCCGGAACAAAGCGGAGGATAAAGGCACCGACCCTGTGGCTGTCGGCTATGAAATAAATCGATGAGAGCAAGCAGACAACAAGCGAAAGAAGCCCTCTGCCCACAAGACCGCCCAGATGAACCAGCTCCTCAGGTTTGCCGATGCTCTCCTCTATGCTAGTGAGAATCTGCCCGGAAGCCGCCTCGACATCCACTTCCCAGCCGAAGGTAGTCACCGCTTGTCGTACTATGTTGTTGACGATCTCCTCCCGGTGCATGACCATGGAGGCAAATTGATCGCCCAACAAAGGCATAAAAGCCCAGAAGAGTATGCCGACAATAACAGCGCCTGACAGATAAATGATTGCAACCGCATAGCTGATGCGCATGCGGGCAGAGACGGCTATCTGCTGGACTGCCGGCAGGAGCAGATAGGCGATGATTGCGCCCATGATAAACGGAGGCAGAACCGAGCGGACCTGATATATGAACCAGAGAACGAACGCTGTAGCCAACCACTTGAGCATCGGTCCCGCCCTCTCGGCAAATATGTCAGCGCACTATAGCCGGTGCCTTCTCGAGCACGGAGAAATCTCTGAGTCCCGCCCTTACCATCTTGCCAAGCAGCCAGCAGGGGCGGAAGCGCTCGCCGTATGATTCCTGGTAGGACTCCAGCTCAGACAGGCACCAGTCAGCACCTTTCTCGCCTGCGACGGTAAGCAGCCCGCGCTTGAGCCCGAGCCCCCATTCCATGGCAACATCAACATCCTCTACGCCAGCAACCTTCTCCACCAGGGCAAAGACCGCTTCGTTGAACATGGGCAGGACCAGCCTGTATATGTCCAAGGGGCGCCTGCTGCCAGCTTCTGGCTGCTTCTGAGCCTTCGCAGCCTCCTTTAGAATAGCCGACAATGCCGGGTTCTGTGTGGGCGGCTGCCCGCCGGCAGATCCTGGCTCACATGAAGCCAGGTAGAAGCCTGAGCCTGTCTTCTGCCCACAATGCCCTTGCCTGACCATAAGCTCAAGCAGGGCCGACGGCTCGAACCTGGGGCCGTACTGGCTGTGGAGAAAGGTAACGACGTGATGGCAAATATCAAGACCCGTCAGGTCGAATAGGGCAAACGGACCCATGGGATAGCCAAAGGCAACCGCGGCCGCATCTATCTCCTGGCAGGTGGCAACACCTTCCACGAGCGCATAAAGCGCCTCGTTCATGTACGGGAACAGCAACCTGTTAACCAGGAAGCCCGGGCACTCTTCTACCCGCACAGGGATCTTGTTAAGCTCCCTGACCAGCGTGAGCACCCTTGCTGTCGTCTCATCGGCTGTTTTGAGACCCGGTATTACCTCCACCAGCTTCATATGCTGGGCCGGATTGAAAAAGTGCATGCCGATCACCTTGTCAGCCCTTCTCGTCGCAGAGGCGATCTCCGAAATAGAAAGCGCTGATGTGTTTGTGGCTAGAATGGCCTGCTTGGGGCAGAGGCTGTCCAGCTCCTTAAAAATATCCAGCTTGATCTCC
>CAYPBX010000212.1:0-5310 GCA_964409075.1 uncultured Candidatus Obscuribacterales bacterium | reverse complement strand
GCTTTTGGAAGGAGAGGCAACGAGCCAGATTCCCGCATCCTTCCTCCGCTACCACAACAATCTTACGGTGATTTGCGATTTTGAGCTCAATTAATCACGCCCAATGGGTATTTACTGATCAGCAGAGGCGACCTGGATAAGAGATTTCACTGTGAGACGAAAATTGCCAAACAATAGCCGGCCGGCCTTTTTCATCAGCCTTTGCCTGGCGACAACTGTCTACATCTTCTCAGCACCAGATTCTGCAGCCGAGCCAGTCATACCCGAGGCCATACCGCCTGATGTGACTCTGCCTGCCACCCCGGCTCCGTACACACCGAAGCCCCCTGCTGCAGGAGAGTCAGGCCCACAGGCGCCGGGGCTGTCGACATCAAGCCCGATGCCACCCACGCAAGCCTCACGGCGCTCTACGGCGCCCCTGCCGCCAGCTGCACCGGTAACACCGGAGGCGGCGCAAACCCCCGAACAGCAGACAGTCGATCCAGTAGCGGTGCTAAATACAAGCAGGGGGAGCATCAGGATAAGATTGTTTCAGACCTATGCGCCCGGCACAGTAGCCAACTTCATCGATCTCCTCAATAAGCGTTTCTACGACGGGCTTACCTTTCACCGCGTGGAGCCAGGATTCGTCATACAGGGCGGCTGCCCAAGCGGGAACGGATCCGGGCTTTACCTAGATCCCGGCACCAGGCAGCCCCGCTTCATCAACCTGGAGGTTCACCCAAAGCTCAGACATAACGCACCAGGAGTGGTTGCAATGGCCAGATTCGGGAAAAATCCCCACTCGGCAAGCTGCCAGTTCTACATAACACTTGCCCCACAAGCGAAGCTGGATGGGAAATACGCTGTCTTCGGCGGTGTCGTAGAAGGTATGGATGTAGTGAGCAGAATCCAGGCAGGGGATAAGATAGTCTCAGCCAGGCTGCTAGAGTGACACCGACTATCTTCAGACGCCCGGCCAACTCGAAGCGATTTTCAATTCCCCAATGAATGCCTTCACCTGTGTAATTCCGCAATTACTATGAGTTCACCGGATACGCTACTGTCTGTTGTCATGCCTGCCTACAATGAGGAGGTATCGATTGGCGAGGCAGTACAGGAGGTGGAGAGAGCCGTTCTCGACAAGATCGCCGGTTCAGAGCTGGTTGTGGTTGACGATGGGAGCACGGACAGCACCGGCGTGGTGCTGGACAAGCTCGCCTCTGCCAATCCGGCGATCAGGGTGGTGCACCAGGGCAATGCCGGTCATGGACCGGCATTGCTCAAAGGAATGAGCACAGCCTCTGGAGAATGGCTCTTCCTGGTGGACAGCGACCGGCAGATTCCTATCGAGGCTTTCGAACAGCTCTGGTGTGGTGCCCCCCTATACGATTTAATCCTGGGGGTAAGGACAAAGCGTCACGATCCCCCGGCCAGGCTCTTTCTCACCCGCATCATACGCTTGGCCATCCTCATCTTGTTTAACGTGAGAATCAAAGACGCCAACGTGCCTTTCAAGGTTCTCAAGCGCGACCTCTGGCAGGCTGCCCAGAGTTGTATTCCCGACACGACGCTCGCGCCATCTATCTTTCTGTCTGTTTATGCCAAAAGGAAAGGCTATAAGGTAAAGGAGGTCGCCGTGCCCCACCGGCAACGGCAGCATGGGGTCTCGACAATCAGGCAGTGGAAGCTGTTGCGGTTTTGCGCCTGCGGCATCCTGCAACTTCTGGTTTTCAGAGATAGGCTTGCCACATGACCAGAAAGACTGAATTTCTCATCATCGGAGCAGGTCCGACCGGGCTTGCTGCAGCCTGGCGTCTCGAGGAGCTGGCGCGCGCGCAGTCCCTGAGGTCAGGCGATAAGCTCTCGGGAACAGGCAGTGGGGATAGAGTCGACTGGCTGATCGTGGAGGCGACCAGTAATCCCGGCGGTCTGGCAAAATCGACTGTGGACGATAAAGGCTTTACCTGGGATCTGGGTGGCCATGTCATTTTCTCACACTATGAGTATTTCGACAGGCTCCTGGACAATCTGCTTGGAGATGCATGGGTAGAGCACATTCGTGAAGCCTGGGTATGGATGTACAAACAGTTCATCCCCTACCCCTTTCAGAACAACATATGGCGCTTGCCGGTGGATGAGCTGATGTCATGCCTTGAAGGGCTGATTGAGGTCTCCAAGAACCAACACAACTGTCCCGCTCCCGGGAATTTTTACGACTGGATAGAGCAGTCCTTCGGTCACGGTCTCGCCGATATCTTCTTCCTTCCCTACAACCGGAAGGTGTGGGCTTACGATCCGAGATTGTTAGCAGCCAACTGGATGGGTGAGAGGGTGGCAACGGTAGATTTGCTGCGGGTTCTCAGAACAATCGTACTCAAACAGGATGACATCGGCTGGGGACCTAACGCCCGCTTTCGTTACCCTTTGCACGGTGGCACCGGCTCCATCTGGCGCGCGCTCGCCAGCAAACTGCCTCAAGAGAGAATCCATTTCGGGCAACGTCTCGAGAAGTTAGAAGCGCGCCAACAAAAAGCCTATTTGTCCAGCGGCGAAGCAATCAACTACGATTTCCTCATATCAACGATGCCACTGGACAGACTTTTAATGACCGTCGCAGACAGGCTCGATCTGAGACCCATGGCTGACCGCTTCCTGCACTCAAGCACTCATATTGTCGGCCTGGGAATGGACGGGAAGATCCCGGACATACTGGCCAGTAAATGCTGGATGTACTTTCCAGAGCCGGATATACCCTTCTACAGGGCTACAGCATTTTCAAACTACTCCCCTAATAATGTGCCCAGTCCGGGAAAGCAGTGGTCATTGATGTGCGAGGTCAGCGAGTCTCCGCATAAGCAGGTCAACTCCGCCACGGTAGTAGAGGAGACAATCAAAGGATGTGAGGCAGCCTCGCTGCTACCGGATAGGAGTGCGATCGTCTCCTGGTGGCACAGACGTCTGGAGTACGGGTATCCAACCCCGTTTCTCGAGCGCGATAGGCTGATCGAGTACATCAACGGCGAGCTCCAGCAACACAACATCTGGAGCAGAGGCAGATTTGGAGCCTGGAAATACGAGGTCTCCAACCAGGATCATTGCCTGATGCAGGGGACTGAAGCTGTAGATCACATCCTCGTCGGTGCGGAGGAGACCACTTACTTCTATCCGCAGATTATCAATCAAGGAGCCAAGAGGAAGGCAAAGAAGCTTGACCTGGGGGCTGGAAAACCGGTGTAAGCCGGTTTGGAGAACAAGACCGCGCGCTTTCAGCAATTCTATGGGCAATTATTTAGCCGGAGAACTCAAAGGACAGCTTTATGCCTTAAGCAGCATACTGCTCTTCTTTGGCATGCTTTTCCTCGCGCACTTCTCCCCGGTCCTGCTTGCCGGTCAGCTCCTGGCCCCTGAAGATGGCACGGTTCAAAATCTCCCGGCCTTCTTCGGGGACCGATCTCTCTGGACACCGTTTTTGCTGTCCGGTCTGCCGCTAGCAGCAGATCCTCTAATCCAGTACTGGTACCCTCTTTCGATTGTCTGCTCTCATCTTCCCGGTGACTGGAACACTTATGCGCTCGCCGGTTATATCCTGTCAGGCTTCTTCACTTATGGGTACGCTCGCTCGATCACCGGCTCCGGCTTCGCTTCTCTAATTGCCGGCATAACCTACAGTCTGGGCGGCTTCATGATTAGCGAGGCCAATCACGTGCACATCCTGCACGCCGCTTTCTGGATCCCCTGTATCCTCTGGTGCCTGGAGGAGCTCAGATCCGGCTTCAGACCAGCCTGGTTCCTTGCAGGCTCCCTGGGCATGGCAATCTTTGCCCTCAACGGTCACTTGCAGACATTTGCCTATGCGCTTGGTCTTTTCAGCGCTTACATCATCTTCCGCGCCTGCTGCCCAGGGCAGACAGAGGCCAACATCCGGAGCGGCCAGCATTATGCTCTGGTGTCATTTAGCCTGCTGGCACTCGGAACCGGCGTGGCGGCACTACAGCTGGTGCCTACAGCCCAATGGGCTCAGCACAGCGCTCGAGCCACCTGGTCTTACGAGGACTTTTGCACCTATGCGCTCCATCCGCTCGACCTGGTTGGACTGTTTTTCCCATACCTCCTGGGGGGATCAACCCAGTCCCCTTACGGAATGCCTTACTTCGGCAATCTGCTCATCCGCCCGGGAACCATCTACTTTGGACTGGCGACACTCCTGACCTCTGCCCTTGCGCCTCTCCTCTGGCGCAAATGCAGCCTCACCATCTTCTGGTCCATAATCGGGATTCTCTCCTTTCTCCTGGCTTTTGGAGAAGCGACGCCACTGTCGCGGCTCTTTTATCTCCTGCCTGCTTACGGCTCCTTTAGAAGCCATTATCGCCTCGTGCTCATTACTTCGCTGGCACTATCCTTGGTCGTATCACTTGTGATTAAAGCCCTGTACACAAGCAGTCTTGAACCAGCCTGGCTCAAACGCTCAGCCGCCGCCGGTGGCGGATTGCTGCTGGCGCTATTGTTTGTCATATTCAATCTCGGCAATGCTCTAAAGACTCAGGCAGGACGTTTCGCCGATCTCGATTTTTCGGTCCTCCCGTGGCAGAACCCGGCTCTAGCCGTACCGTCTATTGTATTTCTCATAAGCGCGACTTCTCTCATTTTCTGGAGCAGGAGCCCTTCCTCCCGTGCCAGGCAGCTCCTCCTCCTGGCCGCCCTGATCGTTGACCTGTCCTCCTACGGGCAATGGTCGCAATGGCGGTGGGAATCGCCGCATCGAAGCGTTCTCAATCCTCCAGCAGCCGCCAGAAAGTACGGTCCCGGGCTGAGAGAGAGCCATCAGCGCTGGCTGCCGTTTCTGGGTGGATCAGCCAGCCCCGACGAGATTCCACCGAACCTTTCCAGGCTGTGGAAGATACCGAGTGCCAGCGGCTATGAGCCACTCATGCTGACGAGATACGGCAATCTCCTCTCGATGACGGAAGGTGGATTCATAAAGCTTCCCTGGACTTTCAGCGCTTCCGACCGAACCTTCGATATTCTTGCCATAAAATATGGCGCTACCCAGATTAGCAGGAGCACCGTAAACAGCACCTATTTGACCAGCCTGCTCTCGGATGGCAAACCAATCTGGCAGAAGGTCGACACGATCGGCACAGCAGAGATTTTCCGCAATCACAGGGCCCTGCCAAGATGCTGGCTGGCATCGCAGGTAGAGCGCCATGCATCCGAAACGATCAAGGGGATAATTCAATCCTCGCTCATGCCTGACGGAAGGCATTTCGATCCTGGACAAATGGCTCTGGTCGAGGAGAATATCTCCTTCCCGCAGGCTGAGTTTGATCC
>CAYPBX010000211.1:0-5329 GCA_964409075.1 uncultured Candidatus Obscuribacterales bacterium | reverse complement strand
AGAAGAGTCGCCTTGAACTCGTTTATCGCCTCATTCAGCCGCGCAGTCTTGCTGTAGCAAGTACCCAGTAGGCTGTGCGCCCTGGCATCTGCCGGCCGGTAACGCAGATATCGATTGAGTAGTAGCACGGCATGGGACCATTGCCCCTGGCTCACGAGGAGCTCCGCCCGACTCAAGAGAGCCTGCCTGGCATCCAAGAATGTCTCATCGCTCGCCCGGGGAAGAGCAGGGCCGTCATAAACAAGGTGAATTTGTCTCACTCGAAAGGAATTGTGTGGTGCTATGAAATGCAGGAAACAACCACGTCCGATGCCATATGTCAGTGTCGGATGACCTGAATGATCAAATGATTTGAGCCCACCCACGCCCCGCTCTTTCTCCACCTGCTCAAAGGTGAGCTTTGATCTGGGCAGGTCAGCGACGAAATCCGACCGCACCACCTGATCCGGGCCGCTCAGGGACTGGTGCAGCTGGTATCGCACCATGCTCCGTTCCTTATACCAGTAATAGGAGGGGTTGAGCTGCGCCTTCTGTCCACGGATGTTGTCCGGCAGCCCTATTTGGTGTTCCAGGTAGGCGATACTCATGAAGGCAGGGTTGGCCGCCAGCTGGTTGATCAGACTCAGCGCTGCAGCTACTTCCGGGTCCTCCTTGTTGCGATTACCAGCATAAGCTGCTGGCAGAAGGGTCACCGCTAATAGCAGCGCTACCAACAAAGCCGCATGCACAAACCCATCACCGCCTGAAGCTGTCCTCATAATTTTGACGGTTCCTTACCCTGTCCACCACCGGGGCGCGAGATTGGTCCCTTACCCGAAACACCACCTGAACGCGAAGGGTGATGTCAGGAGACTGTTTCTCCAACAACCGATGCCGATTGTCCGCAGCTATCTAGTTAACCCCATGACAGCTCGCGCATGCAGATTTCATTGGAGGCTTATAATCTGCTGCTTGCTCACTTTTTCTGCTTAGGTTATCCCTGTACCCTGGAGATTGTCTTTCTCTTTTTGAAAACTATCGTCCCGTAGAAGAACCAGGTCACTGCCATACCGAGACGCACGAGCAGCAACCCACCAATAGCATGGTGAGCGATGAGTTTGATGCTTGAAACTTCAGCGTGAGCCGTGAATGGGTGCTTGTCGAGCACAGTGTCGAAAGCAAGCAGGGATCGAACAGATCTTCAGGAGACATTTCCAGCAGAGCAGAAGAGGTGAATGTAAACAGCCTGCCGCATCGGATCTGCCTGACATCTTTTAATTCCTGAATCCAGGTGCTCCCTTCCTCAGCTGGAGCGCCTCTCTGACTAGTCGGAAAGGAAGGGTCTGCCAATGGCGACTCAACATTGCCTGGTCCCGGGGCGTAACTTCTGTGCGCCAGACGGGAAGATTGCAGTTTTGTTCGTGGACGTAGACGGAACCATCTCAGTCTGCGAGCCGTATTTCGAAGAGGCGAAGCAGCGCTTCGCGCATTTCATGAGCCAGTGCGGCTTCTCCGGCGCGGAGGCGCTTAAGAACGTCAGGGCTGTTGAACTCGAGTACATCGAAGAGCACGGCTTCCAGCGCGATGCGCTCTCCATGGCCATGGTCGCGGTGTATAAGCGCTTCTGCCGCATGCGCAAGCGCAAATCACTCCGCCACGAGGCCGGCATCTGCCGCGACATCGGACAGGCTCCTTTTTTCCAAGAGCCGACGTTGTTTGCCAACGCTGCAGCAGTGCTGGCACGAGCGCACCACAACTTCAAGATCATCGCGGTCTCCATCGGCAACCGGGAAGCCCAGAAGTTCAAGATCCGCCAAGCGGGGCTGAACACAATCTTCGACGACATTATCGTCACCCACCGCGACGACAAGGCGATTCTGGTGGGCGAAGCGATTGAGGACCTGGGGATTAACCCACACTACTCGGCTTTCATCGGCAACAGCCCGCGCTCCGACGGTGCCTGCCTGACAGTGACCAACTTCATCTACCTGCCGATGGAGCCCGGTTGGGCCTTTGATAACGCAGAGCTGCCGGAGGACACCGGATTCGACGTCTTTCATGTGCGCGACTGGCGTGAGGCTGAAGAGCGCGGCATCAACCGTCTGCTGCGGCGCCGCCAGGCGGCTATGAACACAATCAGAAGCTCCGACAGCCCCTGCTGTCAGGACGCATGAGGCAAGCTACACCGGGTATCAGCGCTCCGACCTCCGCCGCGCATCACCTCTCCATCGCCTGCCACTTACCATTTCGCCATCCCAGGAACAGATTGTCGGCTGCAGGTCGTCGGAACCCGCGAGCCATATCGCAGCAGGAAGTCAAGCGGGATACAGATGCGCCATAAATGGCCAAAACACCGCTTTTGGGGCCATGGATGACCCGGTTTTGGCAGAAATGTGGGTCATCCATGGCCCGCTTGACATCATTGCGTCAATGACAGCCGAGAACTATCTGGAATTTAGAGCGCGACACAGCAACAACTCAGACTCAATAGTGGAGATGATCAGATGAGCTCGAATCAAGAAGGGCTGAATCAAACTAGCGCAGAGCTGATGGATGCAATCTTCCGGATAATCCAGATTGAGACCAACAAGCCTTGGGCTACAACAGCAAGTGGCAAAAGTCTGCCCAAGACCAAGCTGACGCTGCAAAACAGCCGTTTCGCGACGCTTGTAGCCGTGGACTGGCGCACAGCCCACAGCTTCAAGGAGGGCGATGTCGTTTCTGTCTCTGGTGTCTTGAAGGACTACCGCGGGGAGAAACAGCTCGGCATCAAGAGGATTGCGCCAGCCCAAAACTACAACAGCAATGACTTGCTGCCTGTCTACCCCGGCAGCGTAGACGCTCTGGAAAAGCGGCTGGCCGCGTACATCGCTGTGATTCCTGACCTGCGCCTGCGCAAGCTCGCCGAGAAAATCCTTGATCCAGAAAGCGAAACCGGGCGCAACTTTCGGCTTGCACCAGCCTCACCGGGCTCCATCTCACACGAGCCCTATCTGCACGGCCTGATGGAGCACCTCATCGAAGTAGCTGAGACGGCTTATGATTTGGCCGAAAAAGCGCGCAGCTTCAGGCCGGAGTACAGCCAGATCAACCTCAGCCATGTGATGTTCGGAGCACTCATCCACGACCTGGCAAAGACCACCGCCTACAAGTTCGACAAAGGCGGCATCGTCTTCTCCGCTCAGGGTCGATTGAACGCGCACCTGATTGAGAGCTACGCGCTCATTCGCCAGGAGCTATACGGAAGCGGAGAGCTCACAGGCGATGAGATCGACCGTATCCTGCACATTGTCGCCAGCCACCACGGCGCTGACAGCGATGTCCCGCCCAAGACAATCGAAGCGGTAATCGTCGCCACTGCCGACCGCTTCTGCAGCCAGCTCGGTAGCGTCTTCGGCTATCCACACAACAAAACCTAATCGCAACTGCTGATCGGGAGCAGGAAACGCCCAAGCGGCTCCCCTCCCGATCAGCCCTTCCCCTGACCTATTCACCGATGTAGTAAAGGATTGGCAATCGAGATTTCATGGGGATTTTAGCAAGGTACTTCGGGCATCTTTGCTACTTTAACGGAACGTCAACCGACGGGCAGCTGACCGGACTGTTACAAAACAGGGAAGTCGGAAGCAACTTCCAGCCCTCGCGGGACATATAATCAAGGTCCTTACATTCTGGGTTCGTGAACAGCCTGAGGAACACCTAGCCGGGGAGCAATTACATATGATGTCAGTGTTATGTCTGGGTGAGATTCTGGTCGACTGGGTCTGCACTACAGTTGGTGCTGAGCTCGATCAGGCAACCATCTTCACCAAAGCACCAGGCGGAGCGCCAGCCAATGTGGCGGTCGGTCTGAGCCGCCTGGGCGTGCCGACCGGCTTCATAGGCCGTGTCTCTACCGATGCCTTCGGTCAATGGTTGCATCAGGTGCTTGTGGAAGCAGGGGTTGATACCAGAGGCACCATCTCTGACTAGCGCTCCCAGACCAGAATGGCATACGTGGTCACCACCATCACCGGCGACCGCAAGCTGGCCGAATTCTCCAAAATTGCCTGCGCTGACGCCTGCCTGGAGCCCGGTGATCTAAAGCCTGATATATTCTCACAGGCAAGCCTGCTGCATTTTGGCTCAATCTCGCTGATATCATCCCCCGCAGCCGAAGCAACACAGGAGAGCATAAGCCTGGCTAGAAAGAGCCGGCTTTTGATCTCCTACGATCCCAATGTAAGAATCGGGCTATGGCCAAGCGCCCTGGCATGCAGACAGAAGATTCTCGACACGCTTTCCTGGGCTGATATTGTCAAGATAAATCTCGATGAGCTCGAATTCCTTACCGGCTCGCGTCAGCTGGAGAGTGCTGAGGCGCTGAGAAAAGAGCATAAGCTTGCCTTGATTATTGTCACCCTCGACGCGGATGGTGCCTACTTTGCCTGCGCGGAAGGCAGCGAGCGTGTGACTGGATTCAAGATCAAACTGGTGGAAGCAACTGGTGCCGGTGACGGCTTTGCAGCTGGACTGATTTCGGGATTGCTGCCGATGATAGAGAAGGCTTCAAGCAGGCGTGAGCAGCTGGAGAGGATGGGGATCGCAGAGCTGAGAGCTATCGTAAGCCGCGCTAACGCGGTCGGAGCATTGACCTGCACCCGCAAGGGAGCTATCCCAGCTTTGCCTACCTCCCGAGAAGTTAAGGATTTTCTCAAACAGCCGGCAGTACATCCTGCCTGAGGCACTCTGCAACAATTTCTCTGCTTGCTATACTCGGTGCAGCAAAGACTGGCTTGCAGGACAGTCAACAGCTCTGCTACGTTCAGAGTATTTGTCTATACTTCCCGTCTTAAAGATCGTCAACCACCTGCAGAAATCAAGTACGTTATCCACATTACGCTCGCGCATTACCGTTATAGACCGGTAATTTTGGCTTCAATGCCGACCCGCAAGGCAGGAGACAAGACATGTCCACCGTTCTTGCCTACGCAATGCTTGCCCTTATGGTCGTCAGCTTCCTGCTATTTGTAGCAGCGGCAGTAAGCTCGATTGTATACCTGCTGAAAGAAAAGCGCCGTTACAACTACCACACAATGTTGTTTGGCGGACCGGGATTTATTGTTATGGGGCTAAACGGTCTGCTGGCAGCATCCTTTCGCCCGGATGGGCCGCTAACCATGAACGTCATGTCGCTGTTAGTATTACTGTTCGGCGCGTTTCTGCTGCATTTCGGAATCATCATCCGTCGCAAACAGATGAGCGAGGATAAGTAGTAACCGATCCAACTTGCACTCGCTTATCCGGCCAGGGGCACAACACATGACCAATCAAAAACGCTCCCTCGATCTAACCGCGTTCAGCGAACATC
>CAYPBX010000210.1:0-5333 GCA_964409075.1 uncultured Candidatus Obscuribacterales bacterium | reverse complement strand
TTGCCTGAAAATCTCTAAAACCCCCTTGATGCCCCCCAACCGTGAATACTTCACGTCTTCCAGTACCAACTACTGAAATCAGTAACACTATCTACGGTCCAATTCCAGATGCGCTGCGTGAATTGAAAGCGATAGTTCCTCCACCAAAAAACCCGCAGTATGCAGAGGGACTCCTTCAGTTGGATTCGGCTTCCAAAGCTCACAAATTAGACTGGGACAAAATCGAACAGCAAGTAGGACTTCGTCTCCCAAGTGATTACAAGTCTCTGTATGAAGCGTACGGCGATGGGGTTTTGGTTACGGGTGACGGTGGAATTCTCTGGTTCGACCGCGCTAACAGCAAGAGTATTCTCGAAGATCATCATCAATTACATTACTTCCAGCGGTTGATTCCACAAAGATATGGAAAGTACAGGATTTATCCGGAGAAGCCGGGCTTGTTTCGATGTGGTAGCATTAATGGTGACATATCCGACATCTTTTGGTTTACCGAGGGTGATTCAGATAAGTGGCCTGTACTGGTGGGCGGGGTCGAAGCGGACTACGCTCCCGATAGATTTGAGATGAATCTAACAGAGTTCATCTTGCGGTTGTATCGTGATGAGATCAAGTCCACCGAAGTTCCTAGGAGCTATGAGAAGATTAGATCGCCTGTCTTCGCTCCAGACTACGAATGGCACTGAGGCTGAACTGATGCCGATGGTCATGAATCCAGGCGTACTTCACTTCTGGTGCTGCGCGAAGTACGCACTTGCTTTTTTTAGGATGGCTGCCTCTTCCAGGGCCCGTGCCAGCTCTTTCTTCAGCCGCTTGTTCTCCTGCAGCAGATCCTGCTGTCCACTGCCGTTTAGAGTCCTGCTCTTAGCCTTGCGCACCCATGTCCTCACCCGCCACTCCGGAAGTCCCATCTCACGAGCCACTTCTGCTGCGGTCTTGCCACTAGACTCGACCAGCTTGACAGCGCTGTCTATGAACTCCTGATTGAATTTCTGTCGCTTCTTCTTTTCCATGACTTAGCCTCCTTGCGGTTGTCATCATATTTGGAGGCTTCGTACAATTCAAGATGTCTACATTTCGGGGGTCAGTCCAGACTCCATTTGACAAGTTTCAGTACCTCATGATTACTTCCTCCTGTCCCAAGCTTCGCTTGGCGCGATAGCGTAGGTTTTCCCCTACAAAATGTCGGCAGCCGGGGTCGGGCTCAAAAGCGCCTGCTGAGTCTGGGCGCCGCTGAGAGATCAGACTTGGATGATCGCCGGCAGCACGGCCGGCGGTCGATTGTAAGCAGGCTCGGACAGCAGGCGACGCTAGACCAGGATGGATGTCCTTTGATAATCTGCCGGGCTTTCTGCCCGAGCCGACACGGTATCATTTCACTGTATGTAGCGTTCTCGTTTTCAGGAGTCAGGATTAGAGGGTCCAGTGTTCTTTGCTTGCAGTTTGAAAGCATTATCCAGACAATTGCTGCCCCTTTTCGTTGCAGTTCTGTTGCTGGACTCCCTGGCTGCCTGCACCTTCTCTGCGGACGATGAGTACAACCGGGGCACGGAGCTGGCACGCCAGGGTAGCTTCCGCCAGGCTATTGAACATTTCAACGAGGCCATTCGTCTCAGCCCCAATGATGCTGATGCTTACATCAACAGAGCCTACAGCTACAACGCAAGCGGTCAGCACGCCAGAGCGATAAAGGACTGCAATAAGGCCAGGCAGCTAAATCCAGACAGCGCTCTGCCGCATGCAAATCTTGCTGAGGCATACAATGGATTGAACAGGTTTGCCGAGGCGATAGAAGACGCCACCAGAGCCATCAAGCTTGATCCTACCTATGCTGGCTCTTATGTACAGAGAGCTTATGCCTTAAACAGGCTTGGCGAGTACAAGAGAGCCTTGGAAGACAGCAGCCGGGCTATTGCTCTCGAGCCGCACAATCCACGTGCTTACAGGGAGCGAGCTGAGACATACATCAACCTGGGTCTTTACCAGGAGGCAGTTGATGACTTGAACCAGGCGCTTGCTCTCGATCCGCGCCAGCCAGCGGTTCTGGTCGAGCGCGGCGAGGCGCAGGTAGGCCTGGGGAGATTCAGTCAGGCTCTGGATGATGCCAGCCAGGCGCTGGAGATGAAGTATGAAAAGCCAAAGGTATATATTTTGCGTGCCAAAGCCCAGAACGGCCTGGGCAACTACAAACAGGCCATCGCGGACATCTCGCATATCTTAAGCTCAGATCCGAAAAGTGCCTTTGCCTATGCAGAACGAGCGCATTCTTATCTGCTTTCAGGTGATGCCAAGATGTCTGTCTCTGATGCCTCCCGTGCCATCGAGCTTGACCCGGAGATGGGTGAGGCTTATCTGACCAGAGCAAGGGCTTATGATGAGATGGGATTGAAAGAGCTGGCGGAGGCAGACAGGCAGAAAGCCAGAAAGCTGGGAGTTGACCCCCAGGCCTAGCGCCGCGCTCAGACCTGGCTGTCCAGGACGTCCCTGGCGCAGGCGGAGAGAATCTCGCGCACCCGGCAATAAAGTGGCTCCGAACGCTGGTGCTGCCTCAAGGAGTCGTAGTACTCGGCTATCTCCATCAATACAAGGGCAACCACAATGTTGTTCTCACCCAGACGCTTCTCGGCTGCTGCCAGGGCGCGGTGATAGAGCATGTCTGCCTGGCTCTGGTCCCCCTTCTGCCGGGCGACCCCAGCGGTAATGAGCATGGCCTTCCAGGCCAGAGTTCGCCCGGTCTCCTCGTGCTCTTCACTCATCGCCTTTCTGCTGCCTCCTGAATTCCGCCGGGACCGGGGGCAGAATTCTCGGTCACACCGCTCATAAATCTGAATCTAACACGTCCGACACGCACCGAGTCGCCGTCGTTGAGAAGGCTTTTGGAGCGAACCCGGCTGGCATTGACAAAGGTGCCGTTTCGGCTTTCCAGATCCTGAATGTAAAAGTTTCCACCCGTTGCGGTAATCAAGCAGTGGAAGCGCGAGACCGATGGATCTTTTCTAATCACTATCTGATTGCCGGGAGCCCTGCCGATTGCACACAGCGGGTAAGCTACGGCGAACTCTCTTTGTGAGACCAGCTCTATGAGGGTTCCCCCGCCAACAGCCACTTTAGCGTCGACATGTGGTGTCTGCGGTTGCGCCTCAATCTTCATGAGGTGCGTGTGGGAGATGGTGCACTCGGGGCAGAAGCCGTCCTCCATCAATGGAGCGCTGCAAATCTGGCAGATATTTGCATTACTGGACATTCAGCCCTCAAGGAGGCAGTTTGATCTGCCCTTTCCTGTCCCCAGGATAGCCTTTGTCGGAAAAATTGAAAAGAGAGTGTCAACCATGACGGCCAGCGTGCAGCATGGTTGTGATTCTTGCACTATATTTAATACCGTCAGGTTCAGCTTCCCTTATTCTTCTTGCGTCCTGCCATGGCGCGAAAAACAAAGATACCGGCAGTCGCAAGTCCAACTGCAGCCAGGGCAATTGCCAAAATTATCAGGCAGACCAGCTGCCCCAGGGCACGACGGAGCAGCTTCACCTCCTGGCTGAGTTGCGCGACCTGGCTGCTCAAGCCGTTGACTTCCTGCGATAGACCGCCAATAGGATGCTTCAGGCTGTCGATCGGGGACGACAGACCGTCAATGGGTCCGACGAGTTCAGACAGCGGGGTGTTTAAACTATTGAGCGGTCTCTTGAGATCGGCAAGCGGTTCGTTGAGCTGGCTTATGGGCTCCTGCAGCTGCTCGATAGGTTGCCTGAGCCTGTCGAGGTTAGAGTTTACTGCTGTCAAAGGCTCTTTGAGCTGGCCGGTGGACTTTTTGATCTCCTCCAGCGGTGAGTGCAGGTTCTCGATGCGGCTCTTAAGACCATCAATCGGCTCGCTGAGAGCGCCTAGCTCCTGTTTGACATCGGCAAGCGGGAGTTTTAGCTCCTTCAAGCCCTCCTCCATTCCCTTGAGCGGCTGCACCAGGCCAAAGGAATTGCCCTCTATGGTTTCGAAAGCAGCTGTCACCGGAGAGAAGGTCAGCTTGCCTATAGCCCGCCGAAAGATGTTGTGCTTGACTCTGCTGCGACCCTGGTGCTGAGCGCTTGTGTCTGACGCCGGAACCCCGACGAGGGTAGTCGTGGCAAGCTTGGCATTTGATTCTGACGTTGTTTCCTCTGGTTTTTCCCCTGCCGCCAGAGCCAGCGTCTGGACCACTAAGCAGCAGATTAGACTTAGAGCCAGGCAGATGAATTTTGGCATTGAGAAACGCCTCGGCGTGTATCAAAGTTAAGTGTCCATGTTAGAAGCTAAGCTGGAGATTGGCAAATGCACATTGGAGCTTGCCATTCTGTATTCTGGTTAAATAGTTGCAACCCACTCGGCCTTCTAGTTTCTGTCGCTGAATCCTCTTTGCAAGCTTTCTTGACAATGGCGGTTATCCTACCGAATCTGCCTATAGCGTTAGCTCAGCTCAATACCTCAATGAGGGCTCTGTTCACTGGTGCTGAGTCGAGTTTTTCGGCGCAGAAGTAGTCCATCTGGAGTGGTGCATGTAAGGTACCGTTTTGTCAATTTAGTGGGGCATAAAAGGTTCCAAAACCGAGTGTTTGACAGGTGCGTAACCATATATGGTCACAGTATGGCGGATTTGGCTGAGCAAGAGTTATAGGCAGGCCCACCGAACTAATACACTATATGGCGCTGCCTGAAGCCCAACCACCAGGTCCTGATCTACGGTTTTGAATGTTTGGAGCGGCAGCCTAAGCAAGCCATCCCTCAGGCAGGTTCGGTACCTGAAACTAGATCGATCGGCTTAAGACCTCGCCTAACTCTGGCAAGTCTTTTTTGAACCTGCGCGTCCTCGAGAAACTTTGGTTTCAGCCTGGCTGGTACGAGTATCTTTCGCCAGAGCAGCTCGGAGACAATGGGGATGTCGTTTATGCCGAATTTACCCAGGTAAAGCAGGTCGAGTGAGTTTCCTTCTTTAAGGTATGTGAGCAGTTGACCGAGACCGCGCAGGTAAACAACATCCTTGGTGAAGCCCCCGCTGCGATAGACCCGCATGGTCACCAAAAAAGCCAGCTTTTTGTTGAAGTCATAGCGACCAGTAAGCTGGCGAAATACCTCCACGAAGGAGGCGCCTTCGGTAAGCCAGCGCACGGCCAGCACACGCGCGGCGAGAGTTCGCATTCGCCTGGCGCTCAGCCCGCCGGTCAGGTATTCGGCCAGCACCGCCAGCGCCTCCTGGAGCTCGTCGCTGCCTGGAAGCCCGATGGCTAGCTGGCGGAATGGTTGAGCAGCGCCATTGTAGGCAGTGACTATATGGGTTCCAATTTCATGCTCCAGAAGAGCTTGTGCTC
>CAYPBX010000209.1:0-5351 GCA_964409075.1 uncultured Candidatus Obscuribacterales bacterium | reverse complement strand
GCTTAGCGCCGGCGAGTCGGCCAGACTGAGCCAGCAGATTGAAGCACCGGCATATGTGTGGGGGAGCTGGTCGCAGCGACCGAGGGCGGTGGTGGTCGTCGTCCACGGCGCTACCCTGCACGGCCGGTCCTTCTCCCGACTGGCGGAGCATCTATCTCGCCGCGGATTTGTTGTCATTTCAGTGGATTTGAGGGGTTTCGGGCGCCGATATCATGGTGGCGAGACGGACAACGCCAAGAGACGGTTCAACATAGTTAAGAACATCGAGGACGTCAGCGGAGCGCTAAGATATGCCAGGGTGCAGAACCCGACCCTGCCGGTATTTCTGCTCGGTGAGAGTCTTGGAGCACATCTTGTCATCCGCGTGGCCGCAACGCATGCGGATCTGGTCGATGCTCTCGTGCTTTCCAGCACATCTACATACAGATTCTTCTCCTTCCCGCCACGCATGCTTGCCTATGCGCCCATCGCTTTCTTCAATTGGAAGTACGAGATTGATATGGCTTCCTACATAAAACATCACATCTCCCCTGAGCCAAAGGTTGTCGAGGAGCGCTTGGGCGACAGTACCGGGCGCAACCGGTTGAGTACCATTGAGTTGTTCAAGTTGAGAGGAACCATACAGACAGCACGCCACTATGCCGAAAAGATACCGGGCTCGGTACCGGTTTTCGTTCTTCAGGGTGGACGCGACCGAGTATTCAAGCCGTCTGCGGTAGGGCGGTTGATATCGCGTCTGGGCGGCAGCCGCACCACTTTGACCGTGTTCAGCAGCCGGGGGCATATACTGCTGGAGACCAGGCATCTGGGCAGCGATGTGCTTGCCTCCCTCGACAGCTGGCTCGACAGGCAGGTCGAAATCTTGCGACCGCTACGTGCCGCCCGGCGTGGCGACAGGTTCAACGCAGGCAATTAGCCTTTTGGCCGGTTTTCCAGGTCCAGTCTGGCAGTTGTGCTGCATCAATGTAACATCGCCCAGGGGTCTCTGTATAAGGTCAGCTGCGGGAGCGCCTGTGATAGATTATGATCTTCCCAGGTCAGCCCGGCGGACGGCGGGTGAAGAACATGGCGCCATGAGCTCACAAGGTTTGAATGGCTTGATCAGACAGAGATCTGGAGAGAGGTGGTTTAAGCCTCCAGCGTCGTCTGCTGCCAGCGGGCATGAGCATGAACCAGACACAGCTACACCGCCCAAGCCCAACGATGAACCGGACCACCGACCAGACCGACCGCCTGTGCCCAAGCCGTATGAGCGCCCGCTGCCGCGACCTGATCGGCCGGTGGAGCCTGAGCCCCACGAGCCACCGGCACCGAAACCAGACAGGGCCAATCTCCTAGGTAGGTTCTCCTGACCTGAAAGGCAGCGCCTTCGCCGAGGGCAAGCGAGTCGGAGGAGATAGTCAAGAGGGTGCGTGCCTTGCCGATCTGGTATCTGGTCGCCAAGAATTCTGGGCACAGCCTGAAAGGAAAGCAGGCCAGCAATCTGCAGTTCTATTCCACGGTGCTGTTTGTTAAGCGTTTCTTCTCGGGACTGAGTCCGGAGAGCAATCAGGCAGCAGGGATATTTTTCTATAATGTCTGGTCTTAAAATCACTTGTGCTGGGAATGACTCTTTGTATCCAGCGATTCATCCTAAGCGGTCCGGTTTCGGCTGGCTGCCGGATCTGGGTTCAGGCAACTCCTGAACTGGCTTGGCGGAGACGAATTGTCCACGAACTTTAGAGGGAAGGACCAGACGGTCGGATTGAAACGGAGGTCTCTATGAAGATAGGGTTCTTTGTAAACGACATCATGACTGAGAAGGAGGGGTACACGACCAATCGTCTGGCCATGGCGGCCATTAATCGGGGGCACGAGGCCTGGGTGATGGGTGCTGACGATCTGTCCTATGATTCCGACGAGAAGATTCGCGCGCTTGCCAGGCATGCGCCCAAGTCGAATTACAAGAGCTCTGCTGCCTACCTGGCCGATATGAGGGGCTCAAAGGCTCAGCGGCAGCGCATTACAGTGGACGACCTGGATGTGCTCTTTTTGCGCAACGATCCCTCGGAGGAGCCTGCTTACCGCGCCTGGGCCCAGACCGTCGGCATCAACTTCGGGCGGATTGCTATGCGCCACGGCGTAGTAGTGATAAATGATCCCAACGGGCTGGCCAAGGCCAGCAACAAGACTTACTTTCAGCTGTTTCCCGAGGAGGTTCGCCCCCGCACGGTGATTACCAAGGAAAAGGAGGTGATAAAGAAGTTCGCCAAGGACGAGGGCGGGAGAATCGTCCTCAAGCCGTTGCAGGGATCCGGCGGCAAGAACGTGTTTCTGGTGCAGCCCAACGACATCTCGAACCTGAATCAAATGATCGATGCCATCAGCCGTGATGGCTATATCATCGCTCAGGAGTACCTTCCGGCTGCAGCCGAGGGAGACATACGGCTTTTTCTCATGAACGGGCAGCCTCTGCGCTACAAAGGCAAGTATGCGGCTTTCAGGAGGATCCGCAGCGGCGACGATCTTCGCAGTAACGTGCATGCAGGAGGCTCGACTGCTCAGGCCGAGCTGACGGAGGAGGCCTTCCGGCTGGCCAAGATCGTTCGCCCCAAGCTGGTGCAGGACGGGATGTTCCTCGTCGGGCTTGATATTGTGGGCGACAAGCTGATGGAGATAAACGTCTTCAGCCCGGGCGGGCTGGGAACCGCTCAGAAATTCGAGGGGGTCAACTTCAATGCGGCCGTTATCCGGGCGCTGGAGGACAAGGTCGACTATATGAGCTTCTACCGGCGCAATTTCGACAACGTCGATCTGGCGACATTGTAATAATCGCTCGCATGGCTGGTTGAGAGCGGAGGTCCAGAGTCAAACATGCTTTAACCTGGCGATCAGACCCGGAATTGAAATATTGATAACCCTTGAGATTGCTTGCAATTGGTCTGGATATGCCTTGCCTGTCCATTCGTCCATGAAGAATTTCTTGAACTCGATTGCCAGGCAGAGCCCTGTTTCTGGGAAGTTCTCATGAATCCAGGCTGACATATAGCCGCCCTGGAACTTGACATTCTCTCTCACATCCAGATGCCGGCCCAGGAAGTCTGCCTTGAGAAGATCTTCCCTGAAGCCGTCGATAATCCCTGCCCAGCGTACCCTATTAGCTGATCCGGTGCCAATGTTCACCTCGGGGTTAAGGGCTGGATCTGCCTCGGGCTCCTGTGGACCGGCTCTTCGGTAGTTATAGGAGTGCAGATCCAAGACCACAAAGGCGCCTAACCTTTTCTCCATCCGCCTGAGCAGGCCTTGCAGATCAAAGTAGAACTGATCATAGCTCCTGAGCAGGGCGGAGAGAAGCGCATTCTCTGGTGGCTCGTTCCACACATCCAATCCCCAGGCGTCCGCCGGTGTCAGATAAACGCACTTCTCCCTGGGCCTGTTCAGGTCTGTCTCGAAGCGGGAACGGTGGACGATGATGCGCGTGTCGCTCACGATTGTCCAGGCTGCTGTGTAGGGATCCTCTTCTCGAAGGCGCTCCTGCTGCCTGAGCTTGATTCTGGCTGCCACGCTGGAGGACAGATCGTGACCGTTGTGAAGGGCAGTGGCAAGCACAGGCAGGCTGCCCTCGACTATCTCCCAGGCTGGACGCATAGATTCAGTGACCCTCGGCTGGTGGCTTGTTCGCACAGCTTGAGTGGCTTGATCTCTGCAAGCCTTCTGGCATCACAAGACTGCCGGATTGCATCTTACTGCCCGGCTGAGTGCATAGCGCTCATGTAAAGAAGCACGACCAGAAAAAGTAACGAGAGTACGAAGGCGATTTTGTCCCCGATAGTAATATTTGTCATTCCAGTTCCTTTGCAGGCCAGCGTGATAGTTCTAGCTTTAAGGCATTATCTTACCCGGAACTCGACACCAAACAGTGGCGGCTAAGGCAGCTTATGCCAATTAAAGACGCCCGGGTGATAGGGGTCCGATAATCCCTATGTCGAGCCTGGAGCTTCTCTGGCCTGCCTGATGGTCGCCCCTGATTCTCAACAGGTTCACAGAAGCCTGCAGTCTGGGAATAAAGGAGAGGAGAGCTTGGGACGATATAGGAGAAGATGACCGGGCGGGCCGATAGGGAGAAAGACAAGCAGACCCTGCGCGAAGTGGCCGACGAGATGGCGCAGACCAGAGTGTGCCCTGCCTGCGGGCTTGCTGCTGCTGTAACCACTAGCGTCTGTCCTAATGACGGCACGGCTTTGTATGAAGAGCCTGCGCCTGGCAAGACGATTGCTGGGCGCTACGAGTTCGTCTCCCTTGTCGGGCAAGGCGGAATGAGCGTCATCTACAAGGTTCGTCACCAGTTGATGGGCAAGGAGTTTGCCATCAAGATGCTTCACTCTCATCTTGTCTCCGAATCGCTGGTCAGGCGCTTTCAGCAGGAGGCGAAAGCAACCTCCGCTTTGAGCCATCCCAACATTATCGCCGTTCATGACTTCGGACTGTCCGAGCAGGGTCAGCCTTACCTGGTCATGGACTTCATTGATGGGGTGACGCTGGATGGAGTTCTTGCCAGGGAGGAGCGCCTGAGCATGTCCCGTTTCCTCGAAATCTTCAATGCTGTGGCTGGTGCTCTTGCGCATGCTCACGCCGAGGGGATTCTCCACAGGGATCTGAAACCAAGCAACATCATGCTGGCAAGAGGCACGGATGGTCACGACGAGGTCAAGATTGTAGACTTCGGGATTGCCAAGGTAGTCTCGGAGGAGCTGGGCGGGCAGAAGCTTACCAAGACCGGCGAGGTGTTTGGCAGCCCATTATATATGAGTCCAGAGCAGATCATGGGTACCCAGTGCGATGCTCGCTGTGACCTGTATTCACTCGGGTGTGTGATGTTCGAGTCCCTTACCGGCGAGCCGCCTCACTCTGGCGAGACCTCTGTGGCTACAATGTTTCGCCGTTTGAACCCTAAGGATAGCGAAGTGTCCAGTACGCTTTCTGGCTCGAGAGTGCCCAAGGCAGTCGCCGAAATCGTCACTACTCTCCTGGAGGCAGATCCCGACCAGCGTTATCAGTCCATGGAAGATCTTCATGCCGATCTGTCTGCGCTTCAAGGCAGTATCAGGACAGGCACCAACATTCCCAGGTTACGGATCAATCGATCCAGCAGAAGAAGGTTGAACAAAGTTCTTTTTAAGAGAGCAGCTATCGCCATACTTTCCCTGGTTATCGGGCTTCTGTCCTGGCCGTTTGTCTCGAAGATGCTTTCTAATATGCGTGAGGCTCAGAAGCAGTCTAAGGTGGCAGTGCTGTCGAAGGTGAGTTCGTCTCAGATAGATGATGGCTGTCTCTTATACACATCTGACGCTGCCGACGATCTTACGCGTGTA
>CAYPBX010000208.1:4306-5377 GCA_964409075.1 uncultured Candidatus Obscuribacterales bacterium | reverse complement strand
CCTGCGTGCTCCAGTTTGATTGAGTCCTCAATGAGCTTCCAGGCTGCCTCGGCTGTTTTGCCCTGAACGCGCGTGCCGCCAAGGGCGTGGATGGACTGGGGGGTGAAGCCCAGGTGTCCCATGACAGGAACGCCCATCTCGGTAAGCCGGCGTACAATCTCCAGGTTAGTCTCGGTAGCGCCTTCGAGCTTGACTGCATGCGCCTGGGCTTCCTTGATGAAGCGGCCGGCGTTTTCAATTGCGCGGGGGACATCCACCTGGTAGCTCATGAAGGGCAGATCGGCAACCACGAGCGCCCGGCTTACGCCGCGCGCCACGGCCTTTGTATGGTGAATCATCTCATCGACCGTTACCGCATGGGTAGTCGGATGCCCGAGCGCCACCATCGCCAGGCTATCGCCCACCAGAATCAGATCGACGCCGGCAAGATCCAGAGTCTTTGCCGTTGAGTAGTCGTAGGCGGTCAGGCAAACAATCTTGCGCCCTTGCCGCTTGTATCTCTCAAAAGTCATGGTGGTTATCTGCTTTGTCATCTCTTCGGTGAGACCTCCACGCGGCTAGCAAGAGAAAACTCTGATGCCCACTTCAATCACAAGTTTATCAATCCTGTACCGGTAGTGTTTGAGATGCAGCTGGCCGACCTATCTGAGGCTCGCTGGTCGAAACACGCGGATAGTCAGGCTTGCGATAGTTTGGGGCCCACCGAGAGCGTTTTGTGCGTTTTATCTGAGAGATTGCTCAGATCAATAGCCGCGCTTGCGAATTACCTCCTCCCTGGCGCGGCGGCGCGCCTCGTCCTGCTGGATGGCGACGATGTGTTTGGGATCGTAAGGGTAGCGCCCAGCTTTTTCGTGGAAGGTCTGGTACATGTCTCCAGCATCAGCCGGCAGCCCCATCTTCTCCAGAACATAGGCAAGGTTGAAATAGGCTCCGTCGTAATCAGGATTGACTGCCAGGGCGGATCGGTACCTGTCCAGGGCGCCGGAGATATCCCCTTGGGACTCCAGGATGAAGCCGATGTTCTGGAGCGCCTCGAAGCTGCCTGGATTGAGGCTCAATGCCCGCTGGAGG